>JBBSBZ010000008.1:0-33464 GCA_038250795.1 Burkholderiales bacterium
CGGATGTGCGAGATCGCCAGTTGCGTGCTCGGCCCGTGGGATTCGAGGAACCGCACGAGGTCACTGTCGCCGGCGGCGAACGGTTCCCGGAACAGAGCGACATCGACACCTTGATAGAAGGCAACCCCCCAGCCGTCACGGGTGCTCATGCCCCGTCCACCGCGCGCGGCCAGCGTGTGCAAGGAGAACGTCAGATGCTCGGGCAGGGAACTTGAGAAGGCCACCAGTTCACACATGATGGGTACCGCTTGCCAACCCGTGTGCGGCAACGTCGTCGGGATGGGCAACATGAGAATCCGCCGCAGCGAGCGGATCGGCAACCGATGGGCTCTGCGTCGCGCACGGCTTGGCGAGAGGAATACGACTCTCCTGCAGCGAGGTGTACTCGATCCTTAGACGCATCTTCAGCCTCGGCTATGGCGTACGTCTTTCGGGGGCAAGTTCACCACCGGGCTGCCGAGACAAATCCTCCACGGCATCCCGCACACCTTTGAAGTAGGCCGCCCAGACCGGGTTGCGGGCCAGGCCTTCGTCGGCACCCAGGAAGGCACGAGCCTTGTCGGCATCGGCAGCCAGCGCTTGCAGCGGCTGGCCGAGTTCGATCAGCCGCGCTGCGCGGCGCAACACGAAGTACCGACCCTCGGCTTCCTTCAGGCTGGGTGGGCTGGCTCCTTGCCGATCGAGTTGGCAGCTGGAACCTTGGCCCTGCAACTGTGCTTCAACCAGGCCGATCTCGGTGGTCAACCAGTCGTCGAGGTCCATGGATGGGTGTCATTGCCAGAGCGGACCTCATTCTGCGCCGCGCCGAGCATCGCTTCGAGCGGATTTCATGGCTGCTCGACCTTGCTCGCAAAGTGCACGGCTTGAAACGCCTGCGCAAAGGTTCAAGGCCAGCGTCGGACAGCGGATATCGTCAGGGTCGATGTGCCACAGTTTCTCAACGCCGCCAACAGGCAATTCCGCACCGTCCTGCGCGGACTCGGAGAGAAGGAAATCCCGCGCGGCTACTGGACTCATCTCGGCGTGTGGCTCAACTTCGTGCTGGCCTTTGTGGCGCTGGCGTTGGCGGTCCACTTCGTCACCAGCGCGGGCTGATGATCAGCCGTCGCCGATGCACTCCTCGTGGTGCCGGCCATCGCGGCTCGCATCTAAAACGAAGCGCAATCACATAAGCCGTTGATGATGTTCACTCAACTCCACTGCCTCGGGTCAACATGAGCAAGACACCCCCACCGTCGTTCGCCGATCCGGCAGGAACCTGGAACCGCCGCTTTGCTGACGACGGCTTCCTGTTCGGCTCCGAGCCCAACGCCTGGTTGCGAGAGCACGCGTCGGTCTGGTCGCCTGGCGCACGCGTGCTGTGTGTCGCCGATGGCGAGGGCCGCAACAGCGTCTGGCTGGCAGAACGAGGGCTTGCCGTGGACGCCTTCGACATTGCCGAGGTCGGAGTGGCCAAGGCCCGCCGGCTCGCTGCGCAGCGTGGTGTCACGGTCAACTTCGCGGTCGCGGACTGCGATGCCTACCTGTGGCCTGAAGGCGTCTACGACGGCGTGGCCGCCATCTTTGTGCAGTTCGCCGACCCGGCGATGCGTGGGCGGCTGTTCGCCCACATCGTGCGTAGCCTCAAGCCTGGTGGCACCTTGGTGCTGCAGGGCTACACACCCAGGCAACTCGACTACCGCACGGGCGGGCCGCCGCTGGCGTCGCATCTGTACACCGAGACCTTGTTGCGCGAGGCCTTCGCGGACCTCGACCTAGTCGTGTTGCGCGAGTACGAGGCCGACATTGCCGAGGGCAGCGGTCATTGTGGCCACTCGGCATTGATCGGTCTGATCGGCCGCCGCCGCTGAAGCCGGGAGCCCAGGATGGCCACGACTGGCCGCGCTCAACGTCGACTCGGTACTGTGCTGGTCGCCTTGCAGTTCGCGTTGATCGCCGCCCTGGCGGTGCTGGCGCTGCCGGCGTTTCTGAGGGGCCACGCGCCCGCGGGAGCTTGGCTTGTGGCAGCGGCCGGCGTGCTGCTCGGGCTTTGGGCACTGTCCTGCAACCGGCCTGGAAACTTCAACATCAGACCCACGCCGCGCGAGGGTGGGCAATTGGTGCAGCGGGGGCCCTATCGCTGGATCCGCCATCCGATGTACACCGCGGTCATTGCCTGTGGCCTGGCCTGTGCCTGGGCCGGCAGTTCACTCTGGGGATGGTCCGGCGTTGTGGCGCTCGTGGCCGTGCTCGCGACGAAGGCGAGGTTCGAAGAACGCTGGATGCTCGCCGGGCATCCGGCATACGCCGCCTATCGCACGCGCACCTGGCGCTTCCTGCCGGGGATTCTTTGATGGCGGCCCAGGCGTCGGACACGCGGCCAAACCATGCTGAAGCCTGCCTTCACGGTCTATGACGCGCGGCCAGGCTTGAACGGCCCCGCGGCCTGGAGGAGTCCTCAGAACGTTGGCGCAGCTCCGAAACTCTCTGGCATCTGCACGGCCACGACCTCGCCACGCGCGGTGGTGACGCCGCCCGCCAGTACCGAAGTCTCGACGATCACCTTGCGTCCCTTGATCTCCTTGACTCGGCCGCGAATCTCGATCGGCCCGTCGATCGGGGTGGGTTTGAGGTAGTCCACATGCAGCGATCCCGTGACGAATCGAAACGCTGGCAGCGTGTCCAGATCGCGCCCCTCCTGGCGATACATGGCGGCGGCAGCCGTACCCGCGCTGTGACAGTCGATCAGCGACGCGATCAAGCCGCCATACGCAAAGCCCGGAACCGACATCTCGTAGGGCTGAGGCGTGTATCGAGTGACCGTTTCGTCGCCGTCCCATTCCGTCCTGATTTGGTGACCGTTCTTGTTCAATCGACCGCAGCCATAGCAGTGCGCAACGTTCTCGGGATAGTGGTCTTGAAAGGCGTTCATCTGAACTCCAAGAGAAGCCTGTAGAACCGGAGTGGATCCGCTGCGACCGGTGCTCATCGGAACCGGCAGGCTCCAAGCAGCCGGCGAGTCTGAGCCCTGCAGCCGCAGAGGTGAATTTTGGATGGGCGACCATCGGCGGCTCACAGCGCCAGATAGTCCGCGCCGAGATGGCCCACCTTCACGTAGATCAGCGCACCTTGCGTGCCGGTGAACGGCGTGTGACGGCTCCAGCGAGGGCTGCGCAGCCATGTGCCCACGGGGTAGTTGCCGCCTTCGTCACTGAACACACCTTCCAGGACCAGGATCTCCTCTCCACCGGGATGAGAGTGCGCGTTGAAGCGGGTGTTCGGCGCCCAGCGGACCAGCGCCGTTTCGATGCCGTTGTGCGAGTGCAGCGGCATCACTGACAAGCCGGGCACGAGTCCTTGTCTCCACGGCGTGGCTCGCGTGGGGATTCGCACATTCGCCAGGTCACCCGACGCAAACTGCCGCAGCTTGACGAACAGGAGGCACCCCTCGCTTGAGAAGGGGGCGTGGGCGCTGCCGGGCGGATTGCGGAGATAGGTGCCCGTGGCATGGTCGCCGCTCTCGTCCGAGAACACGCCCTCGAGCACCAGGATTTCCTCACCCCCGCCGTGAACGTGCCGGTCGAAGTGCGACCCCGGCGCATAGCGCACGATGCTGGTGGCGCGCGCGACCTCGTCGCCCACCCGGTCCAGCATGCGTCGATCGACGCCAGGCAGCGGAGAAGGCGTCCAGGTTGTGTCTTCCGTACGGGCAACGATGCGCGCCGAGAAGTCGTCGTTGATATTCATGGTCGGATCGGTTCGATGCTTGGTTGGGCTGTCATGGTGAGCCCGACTGTACGCAGTCGAACAGACGTGCTGGTCGAGGGCGCAGACACTCTGTTCCTTGCGACCGCAGTTTGGCGAGTCCCATCGCAATAGCCCAGGATCTGAAAAATGGCACGACGACTGGTGATCATCGGCGGCGATGCCGCAGGAATGTCCGCGGCGACGCAGGTGCGGCGGGTGAAGACCGTTGACGAGCTCGAGATCGTGGTTTTCGAGCGCTCGTCCAGAACATCGTATGCAGCCTGCGGCCTGCCCTACCTGGTCGGCGGCTTCGTGACGTCGCCGGACAGCCTTATCGCCCGCACCCCGGAGCAGCACCGTGCCAAGGGCATCGACGTGCGCACCCATCACGAAGTCACCGCCATCGACGTCAAGGCATCCACCGTGACTGTGCGCGACCTCGATTCGGGTCTGGAGTCGACGGTGCACTACGACGAACTCCTGATCGGCACCGGCGCGTCGGGCATCTCGCCGCGCTGGCCAGGCATCGATGCGAAGGGGGTGCTGCAACTGCGGACCCTCGACGACGCGGTGGAGGTGGACCGGCTGCTTGTCGCAGGTGCGCAGCGCGCCGTGGTGGTCGGTGCCGGCTACATCGGACTGGAGGTCGCCGAAGGCCTGCTCAAGCGTGGCCTTCACGTGACTGTGGTGGAACGACTCGATGCACCCATGGGTGCCGTGCTGGACGCCGACATGGCCACCGACGTCGCAAGCGCGATGCGGGCCGCCGGGATCGACCTCCGGCTGGGCACGGCGGTCACCGGCTTCGCCGTGGTCGGCGGGCGCGTCGCGGCCGTGGAGACGGCGGCGGGCGCGGTGGTGGCCGACATCGTGGTGATCGGGCTCGGGGTGCGTCCCAATGCCGAGTTGGCGCGGGCGGCGGGCATCGGCGTGGGCGAGTCCGGTGGCATCCAGGTCGACGACCACCTGCGCACCGACAAGCCGCACATCTGGGCCGCCGGGGACTGCGTCGAATCGCACCATCGGATGACGGGGCGGTCCGTCGTGGTGGCGCTGGGGACGCACGCCAACAAGCAGGGCCGCGTCGCTGGCACCAACATTGCCGGCGGTGACGCGGCCTTCGGCGGCGTGCTCGGGACGGCGATCACCCGATTCCAGGACGTGGAGATCGCCCGCACCGGGCTCACCGAACGAGAGGCGGCTGCCGCGGGTCTCGACGCCATCGGCGTGACGACCGAGGCAACGAGTCGCGCGCACTACTACCCTGGCGCGCAGCCGATGAAGGTCAAGATGGTCGTCGAGCGTGAGGGCGGTCGCTTGCTCGGCGCGCAGATCGTCGGCGGCGAGGGTGCGGGCAAACGCATCGACGTCCTGGCCACGGCGCTGTGGAACAGGATGACCGTGGCGGAGGTGGCTGGGATGGACCTCTCCTACGCTCCCCCGTTCTCTCCCGTTTGGGACCCTGTCTTGCTCGCTGCTGGAAAGGCGGCTTCCATGATCTGAGCGAAATCGGCGACCTGGTCGCCGGTTCCGGCCCCGCGAAGGCCGCCGTCGTCGACTCCGATTGACGTCTGGTGCCGGTTGAGCCGTCCCACCGAGCGACTGCATTGCGGCCACCTTTTGGAGAAGTCGAGTGGCAGGTAGGGGGTCGATCAGAGTCGATCCCATCTTTGATCTCATCGATTGAAAGCGGTCGTCCAACGTCGGGAGCGTGAACGTGATCAATCCAGCTGTGGCACAGCGTTCGAGTCCCTCCGGGACCACCACAAAGTCCAGTAGCGCCGGTCAGACCAGCGTTTTCACGGTTTCTTGCGAGGCAGGCTCCGCGAAACGATCTGCATGATGATGAGCTTGAGGCCGTTCTCGTAGCCGGTGCTGCGCGACCAGCAGGGCAGGCCTGCAACACTGGCGCGAGACGGAGCCGAGGCGGGCGTTACCGCTGCTTCGGTTCATTCCGGATTCCTACTTCATCCTTACCGTCCGCATCGCCCCCTTCGCGACCTTGTCGGCGTAGAAGCGATGGATATGGTCGGAGACGTATTCCAGGTTGTCCTCGACCGCGAAATGCCCGCCGACGAGCCGGTGCATTTCGGCGTTCGGCAGGTCCTTCAAATAGGCCTCGCCGCCTTCTTTCGTGAAGAACACGTCTTCTTGGCCCCAGAAAATGATGGTCTTGGGCTGCCGTTCGCGCAGGAAGGCTTGCCAGGTCGGATACAGCGGCACGTTGGTCCGGTAGTCATAGAAGAGGTCGAGGTTCATGCGCACGGCGTGCGGCCGCTGCATGAAGGCAGAGTCCGACTCCCAGTTGTCCGGGCTCATCAGGTCCGGACTCTTGGCGCCGTGCAGGTAGATGCTCTTAATGGCATCGTGCGTGAGGAAGCCGGCCAGTGGCTTCTCCGTTTCGGGGGTGCGGTTCTTCCAGAGTGCACCGCGAAAGCCGTCCCAGGCGGCCGTGAAGCCGACCTCATAGGCATTGGTGTTCTGGATGATCAGCCAGTCCAGCGACTCGGGATGCCGCCCGAGGATCCGGAAGCCCACCGGGCCGCCGTAGTCCTGCACGAACAGTCCGTAGTGATCGAAGCCCTTGACGGCGAGGAATGCCTCGACCACCTCGGAGAGCTTGTCGAAGGTGTAGGCGTACTGGGCCGGGTCCGGCGTGTCGCTGTTGCCGAAACCGGGATAGTCCGGTGCGATGACATGGAACCTGTCGCTCAGGACGCGAATAAGGTCGCGGTACTGGTGCGACGATGCCGGAAAGCCGTGCAACAGCACGAGCTTCGGGCTTGCCGGATCGCCTGCCTCGCGATAGGCGATGTTCAGGCCGTCGACCTTCACTGTGCCGAACTTCACATCCGCTGGCACGCTCGACTGCGTGGGCGTCGCCGCGCGTGCCGCTGCTATCGGAACGATGGCAGCGAGGATGGTCAACATCGTCGCGATCAGCAGATCTTTGAGGTACGGAGTCAAGCGTGACCGCGAGCGTGAATGCTTGGTGACCTGGGATTGCGGGACAGTGGAGTTGAACATTTCGTTCTCCGATGTGGTGAGGCATCAACTCTCGTTGAACGAGGAACCCGGCGGAATGGCCCCGGAGATCAAGACTCCATTCCGTGACGAGGAAGAATGGTTGCGCGGATTGGAGACGCTCAGGCGAGTGCCATCTGCCGAGACAGGTGGCCGTACACCGCAGACACTCTTCTCAGGTGCCGGGACTCCGGGTGCGCCAACAGCCACAGCTCGGTCTGGCACTCGTCGAGCGGCGCCGTCAGTGCGCGCAACTCGTCGTGACCCTGCGCCAGGAAGATGGGCAGCAATCCAACCCCCAGGCCCTGCGCCACGAGTTCCATCACGGTCAGAATGCTGTTGACCCGGTAGGTCGGCGATACCTTCGGAAAGTGCCTCTTGCGCCATAGCACGGAGGGGTGTTCGGGCAGGGCGTCGTCCGGAGCGATCCAGTCGCCAGTAGCCAACTTGGCTTCGTCGAAGCGCCGGACCGAGCTCTTCCTGGCGACATAGAGCGCCACGCGGATCGGCCCCACGTGCTTGCCTACCAGGTGCTGGGGCGGGCGCTTGGTTGCCCGCACGGCGATGTCGGCGTCACGCCGGGTCAGGCTGGCGAGTTCATTCCCTGCGTAGAGCTCGAAAGCGAGACGCGGGTGCTCCAGATGCAGCGCCTTGAGTGCCGGTGCCACGAGTCCGTGCAGGATGGTGTCGGTGGTCGTGATGCGAACAGTGCCGGACACCAGTTCGGGACCAAGTTGCGCTGCCGATCGCGCTGATTCCAGATGAGATTCCATCTGCTCGGCGTGGCCGGCAAGGATCTGCGCCTGCTCTGATGGCAGGTAGCCCGCTCGCGATCGCTCGAACAGGAGTTGCCCCAGGCCACGTTCGATGCGCTGTAACGATCGAAAGACCGTGGAAGGGTCCAGAGCCAATCGCTCACCTGCGGCGGCCAGGGTTCCGGCACGAGCGAGGGCCAGTACGACTTCCAGGTCGGAAGCGTTCAATTGGTATTGCGTGCGCGCAGTCATCGATTGTCGACATGCCTATTTCCATTGCGGTTTGGCAATCCTAGACTTGTTGCACTTCCAACTCAACGAGGAACTGCAATGGACCCGAGAAACTCCAACAACGCACCTGCCTACGGTGTCACCCTGCTCAGGATCGGCCTGGGCGTCATGTGGATGGCCCACGCCCTGCTGAAGCTGCTGGTCTTCACGCTACCCGGGACGGCGGCCTATTTCGCGAGCGTCGGCCTGCCTGGCGCATTCGCCTACCCGGTCTTCTGCATCGAACTGATCGGTGGCGCAGCGCTCATCTTCGGTATCTATGCGCGCCAGGTGTCGCTGGCGCTCGTGCCGATCATGGCCGTGGCGGCGTGGGTGCACTTTCCAAACGGGTGGGCACACACCAGTCCGAACGGAGGGTGGGAGTACCCGGTGTTCCTGATCGTTGCCTCCGTCGCCCTGTGGCTGCTCGGCGATGGCGCGCTCGCAATACGACGAAGCGGCTGGCTGGCCCCGTATCAGCTTCGGAACGCGCGATGAAGCCCCTCACCCTGGTCAGCCACGCGCTGTGCCCTTATGTGCAACGCGCCGCCATCGTGCTGATGGAGAAGGGGATCGCCTTCGAGCGTCGCGATGTCGACTTGAGGAACAAGCCCGCATGGTTCGTCGCGCTCTCGCCGCTCGGCAAGACGCCGGTGCTGCAGGTGGGGGAAGACGCCATTTTCGAATCGGCGGTGATCTGCGAATACCTCGATGAGACGCACGAACCGCGGCTGCACCCCAAGGCTGCCCTGGAGCGGGCACGGCACCGGTCATGGATAGAGTTCGGCTCGGCTGTGCTGAACGCCATCGGTGCGTTCTACAACGCCCCCGATGCGGCCACGCTTGCCGCTCGGGCGCGAGACATCCGCGCCCGCTTCGAGCAGATCGAGGGGGCTCTCGCCGCCGGGCCGTACTTCGCCGGCGAGCGGTTCAGCATCGTCGACGCCGTATTCGGGCCGGTGTTTCGCTACTTCGAAGTGTTCGATGAAATCGCCGACTTCGGCTTCTTCGCCGACCTCCCGAAGGTCACGGCCTGGCGACTTCGTCTCGCGGGGCGGGAGTCGATCCGCCGGGCCGTGCGGCCGGAGTATCCGACGCTGCTGGCGCAGTTCATCAGGGATCGCGGGTCCGAGCTTTCAAGGCGAGCTGCGATGCCGACAGTCGGATCAACACTTGGGATCGCTCCTTCGCGCCGACTGTTCCTCGACGCGCAATGGTCTCTTGGCCTCCAAGGCGATTCCAAGTTCACGCCTCTTCGGCGAGAGTTCTTCAAGGCGCTGCGAGTCCGAGGAAGAAGCTCTTTCCCTTCTGGCGGCCCATCAGCAAGGAGTTGCCATGGATTACATCAGCACCGTCACAGTCGAAGCCTCCGGGGCCGGGGTCGCCGCAGCGACATCTCTCCGTTCGCAGACGGCGGTCAGCACAGCGCCGATTCATCCGCTGTGGTTGCGCGCTACGCACTGGCTCAATGCCATGGCCGTCGTCCTGATGGCGACCAGCGGCTGGCGCATCTACAACGCATCGCCGGTCTACGACATGCGTTTCCCTGGCGAGATGACGCTCGGTGGCTGGCTCGGAGGCGCGTTGCAGTGGCACTTCGCCGGCATGTGGCTGCTGGCATTCAACGGCCTCGTCTACTTGATCCTGAATCTGGCCGGCGGCCGATTCAGGAGCAAGTTCTTCCCTCTCAGCGCAGTAGGTGTGTGGAACGACCTGCGTGACGCCCTGCGCGGCCGACTCTCGCACGCCGACCCCCGGCACTACAACGGCTTGCAGCGGCTGGCCTACCTTGTGGCGATTGTCGATCTGGCGCTGCTCGTCCTGTCTGGACTGGTCCTGTGGAAGTCGGTGCAGTTCCCGCTGCTGCGCGAGCTGCTGGGTGGCTATGAAGGAGCGCGCCGGGTGCACTTCTTCGCCATGGCCACGCTCGTGGCTTTCGCGGCGGGTCATGTGCTGATGGTGGCACTCGTTCCACGAACCCTGATCACCATGATTCGCGGCCGCTGAAGGAGACTCCGATGAACCTCACCAAACGCTCCATCGTCACCACCGTCGACGGCGACACCGCGGTCAAGGAGGCGCTGAAGCTGCTGTCGCGCCGCATCGAGCAGCCTGCGCGCCGCGCATTCCTGCAGCGCTCGCTGACGCTGGGCGGCGTCGCCATGCTCAGCGGGTGCAACCTCGTCGACGGCAAAAGCATCGACGCCGCGCTGGCAAGCATCTCGCGCCTCAACGACCGCGCGCAGGGCCTGCTGTTCGATCCGAATCGGCTGGCGCCCACCTACCCGGACTCGATGGTCAGGCGTCCCTTTCCGTTCAACGCCTACTACGGTGAGAGCGAAGTCCGCGTCGTCGACGGCGACGCGTGGCAACTCGAAGTCACCGGTCTGGTGGCCGACAAGCGCCAATGGGCGCTGGCCGAATTGCATGCCATGCCGCAGCAGGAGCAAGTCACGCGGCACATCTGCGTCGAAGGATGGAGCGCAATCGGCAAATGGGGTGGGGTGCCGTTCGCACATTTCCTGAAGCGTGTCGGCGCCGATCTGAGCGCGAAGTACGTGGGCTTCAAGTGTGCGGACGACTATCACACCAGCATCGACATGGCCACTGCGCTGCACCCGCAGACGAACCTGTCGCTCACCTATGACGGGCAGGTCCTCCAGCCGAGAAACGGCTACCCGCTGAAGCTGCGCATGCCCACGAAGCTGGGCTACAAGAACCCGAAGCACATCCGGGCCATCTACGTCACCAATACCTACCCCGGCGGCTACTGGGAAGACCAGGGCTACAACTGGTTCGGAGGCAGTTGAGTCAACTCATCCGCTCCGGCACATCGGCATTTCTGCCACCCACTCTACTCACTCAATCAAGGAAATCATCATGAACAAGATCACCGCAACTCTGCTCTCTGTCTGCCTCTCGATGGCCGCGGTTCACGCCTTCGGCCAGGACGCGATGTCTCACGACGCCATGAAGCCCGACGCAATGGCGAAGGACGCCATGAAGAAGGACGCGGCGCCGAAGGAGGCGTTGAAGAAGGACGCCATGGCTCACGATGCCATGAGGCCCGACGCAATGGCGAAGGGCACCACGAAGAAGGACGGCACGTCGAAAGACGCGATGAAGAAGGACACGACGCCGCACGACGCCATGAAGCCCGACGCGATGGCGAAGGACGCAATGGCCCGGGATGCCATGAAGAAGTGATCGCACTCGGCAGGAGCGTTGATCGCATCGCCAGGTGCGGCCCTGTTCCGGCCCCGCGTTCATACACCCACCGTATCGAGAAGTCATGTCTCTCTTCATCTTGTCGTATCTGGCCGGGGCGCTGACGATCTTCGCGCCCAGCATCCTGCCGGTCGTTCCTTTCGTGTTCGCACGGGTTGACCAGCCCTTCGTCCGCAGATCCCAGGCGAACGGCAAAGACGCCACGAATGCCTGGCCCGCGTCCCGCGACGCCCACCGTCACACATCCCGCGGGCTCTGACATGGGCCGAGCCTATTCACAGATTGCCTTCACCCCGGCCGTGCGTGCTGTGCAGACTCGCATGGGGTCGCGCTCCATGTATGCAGCGCTGGACCTGACCATTGACAGGCGCGACGCCCTGACTGTCGACGAGGTGGAGTTCATCCGGGAACGCGATGCCTTCTACCAGGCGACGGTCAGCGAGTCGGGCTGGCCCTACGTGCAGCACCGTGGCGGCCGGCCGGGATTCCTGAAGGTGCTCGATGCGAAGACCATCGGCTATGCGGACTTTCGAGGCAACGTGCAGTACATCAGCGTCGGCAACTTGCAGGGCAACGACAGAGTCTCGATCCTCCTGATGGACTACGCGAACCAGCGACGCCTGAAGATTCTCGGCCGCGCGCGGTTGGTGGACGCGAAGGATGATCCCGCGCTGATTGCACGCTTGCGGGTGCCGAGCGAGCTGACGGGTAGCGCTCGAGTCGAGCGAGCGGTGGTCATCACCGTGGAAGGCTACGACTGGAACTGTCCGCAGCACATCACGCCCCGATTCACGAAGGCTGAGATCGAGGAGGGCATCGCGCCCTTGCGAGCCGAGATCGAGCGGCTGACAAAGGCGCAGGTCGGCGCAAAGGCAAGGCCGGCGACCACAGAACTCGGGCACGGATCGCTCGCGCTGCGCGTGAGTGGTATCCGCCAACTCACCCCCCGGGTTCGCGCCTACGAGTTGCGTGCTGCCGATGGGGCCGACCTGCCCCTCGTGAGAGCAGGCGCGGCACTCGACGTCCCGGTGCGCTTGAAGTCCGGTCTGAATACGACGCGGCGCTACTCGATCGCTTCCGACCCGGCTCGCCGGGATGTCTTCGAGATCGCCGTGCTGTGCGAAGAAGCTGGCGGCGGTGGATCATTGGCGGTACACAGTGACTTCCAACTCGGCATGACGCTGCGCTGCGGAGAGCCGGTGAACGACTTCTCACTGCAAGCCGATGATTGCCCCGCCGTGCTGATCGCGGGCGGCATCGGCATCACGCCGATCAAGGCGATGGTGCATCAACTTCGGGCCGAGGGTCGAAGCCCGGAGCTCCACTACGCGGTGCGATCGCGAGGCCAGGCGGCTTACTTGGCCGATCTGGAGCAGGTCGTGGGCGTCGACGTCCACGTGTACGCCGGCGATCGGCATCAGCGCTTCGACATAGCGCGAACCCTTTCGCGCGCCAGGGCAGGCACGGTGTTCTACGTATGTGGTCCGCAACGACTCATCGACGCGGTTCGAGCCGCAGGCCGCGAGGCCGGCGTTCCCGACGACCACATCCGGTTCGAGCACTTTTCAAATGCGGCAGCCTCGACGGCCAACCGGGAGCTCACCGTGACCCTGCGCCGAAGCAACAAGCGTGTCGTTGTCGCGCCCATGCAGTCCATCCTGGACGCGGTCGAAGCGGCCGGCGTTCCGGCGGCTTTCGGATGCAGGAGTGGCACCTGCGGCACCTGCCAGGTCAAGGTCCTAGGCGGTGAACCGGAGCACCGGGACACGACGCTCAGCGACGACCAGCGGAACAGCGAGCGACTCATGTGCATCTGCGTGTCCCGTGCAACCGGCACGGAACTGACGCTGGACCTGTAGCCCATCGGCCTGGGCGCCCGTCGATCATGCGCAGGTTCATCACGGAAGGCGTGGGGTTGCCCCAGTGGTCGGCGCCGATCAGTCATGCCGTGGTGGTAGACGACATCTGCTACCTCAGCGGGCAGCTTTCAGTCGGGGAGTCGGGCGCCTTTGTCGCGGGGACCGCCCTGCAGGAGGCCCGGCGCGCCTTCGCCAACCTGTTCGCGGCGATCCGCGCGGCCAAGTTCGCGACCGGCGATCTGGTCTTCGTGGATATCGCCTTCATCGACCTGGCAGACGCGGAGGAGATCAACGGCTACTACGCCGAACTGTTTCCCGAGACAAGGCGCCCGGCGAGGACCATCTACCAGACTGCCGCATTGCCCTTCGGTGGACGGATCAAGGTGATGGGCGTGGCAATCAGGGAACGCGTGCGTGTTTGATGCGCTCGGCAAGCAGGATGTCTCCTAGAACAAGAAGGGCGTGCCGCATCGCCTGAGGGGCCGGATTGACCGGCATCGCGCCCGCCTCGGGTAGCTTGATCAGCAGCCCCAGGCTGGCCTCGTCGATCACTCGTGACGACATGACAGTGAGCGTCTCGCGCAAGGCGGCCAGTGCGTGCGATGACCGCGGCGACGCGTTCCAAAGGACTACGGGCTTGTCAACGAACACGCCGGTCGACACCATCCAATCCAGCGCATTCTTCATGACGCCGCTCACACCATGGGCATATTCCGGGCTGGCGATGAGCAGGGCGTCCGCACCGGCGATTGAATGGCGTAGGCGCATGACCGAGGCTCGTTCTCGCTCGTCGAGTTCGGGATTGAAAAGCGGCAGCGCACCCAGGCCACGATGAACTTCCACGTGCAGGCCCGGTGGCGCGCAGTCGGCCGCCATCGTCAACATCGCCGTATTCAGCGACGCCTTGCGCAAGCTGCCGGACAGAGCCAGCACCGCGAGGCGCCGCATCGAGCACTCCGGGCTGCGGCGCCTTGCGGCGCCTTGCGGCGGCGGTGAGGTACCCGGTCACGCGTGGTGGTACCGGTACTCCTGAGTCCGACCGCCGAATCCATAGGCGGTCGCCCTGACATCCTGCACGTAGATGTAGCTCTCTTCGTGCAAGTTGCCGAGCAACTCAGCGAACGCGTCGAAGGCTTCGCCGATGTACTGAGCCTTCTCTGCCTTGCTGTTGGTCTCGTCGGTGATCTTGATGTCGAAGTAGACGCTGCTCTTCCCTTGTTCCACCAAGGACTTGCCGGCGACGATCCAGTCACCGGGGTCGACATACTCGATCGCGATCGAGGTGACCTTGGGATCCTTGCGGAGGATGCGTGTCGTGAGGTCCAGCAGGATCGAAGAAATGCGATCCGTCATTTCCCCTGACTTTTTTGCGCTGACCTTGACGTTGAGGATTGGCATGGTGATTCCCCGGTTACATCGCGGTAGTGCGACGCAGTGATCCTAGGCATCGACTGCCCGAGGGTGAAGCGCCGTTGGCGCCAAGGGAGTGTTTCGAAAGATGGAACAGTAGCGATATCAGGCGGCCGGCTGCAGGTGATCGACCTGCTCGCGCGGCATCTCGCCCGCTGTCCGCTGCGCGAGGGCTCTTCCGCCGCGTCCCACCCATGTGCGCGTCCATCGACGCTGCACCAGCCGCAGCAAAACCAGCATGGTGGCCGGCACGACGGCAAATGCCACGAATCCCCACAGATAGGTCCCGGTGTGCTGCTTGGACTGACCCATGGCGTTGGGGATGAAGCCACCACCGAAAGCGCCGATCTCGCCGATCATCGACACCACCACGGCCGTGGTCGTCGGCCAGCGCAGCGGCACCAGCTGGAACAGCGCGCCGCTTCCTGCTCCAAGCAAGATGAAATAGAACGCCAGCAGAAGGGTGGTCACCAGCATCGATCCGCCGGCCAGGCTGCAAAGCAAGAGAGTCACCGAGACCAGCGCCAACACGCCGCTGAGCACATTGATGCCGCCGACCCGGTCGGCGAACCGACCGCCGACCACGCGCGCCACCGCGCTCATGAGCGTGGCCAGCATCGTCAGTTGCCCAGCCTCGACCTTGGTCACGCGGAACTGGTCGTAGAAATACGTGGGCAGAAAGCTCGCCACGCCGATGAAGCCCCCGGCGGTGACGATGTAGATGGCGCTGAAAGTCCATCCGTCTTTCTCGAACAGGCAGGCCAGATGCGCGCGCAACCGCTGGTGGACTCGGTCAGGTGGCTCCTTCGCGATGAACCACATCATGGTCATCGGCAGCAGCATGGTCCCGGCCGCCAGCGCATAGACCGCTTGCCAGCCGAACCGGGCGGCGAGTGGCGGCGCAAACAGCACCGCGAGCACGGTGCCCGAATTGCCCGCCCCGGCGATGCCCATCGCCAGGCCCTTCAGGTGCGGCGGATACCACCCGCTTCCCAGGCTCAGCGCGACTCCGAAACTCGCGCCCGCGATACCCAGCAGCAAGCCCATGGCAAGCACCTGGCCGTAACTGTTGACGTAGATGCTGCCGAAGCCAAGCGCGAGCACGATCAAGCCCATCTCGACCATCGCCGCGTTCTTGCGCCCGACATACTGGGCCAGGACCCCGAGCGGGAAACGAATCAGTGCGCCCGCCAGGATGGGGACCGAAATCATGAAACCCTTCTGGGCGGCCGTCAGCGAAAGCGACTCGCTGATGAACGGCGCCATCGCCCCGTTGAGGACCCAGATGGCAAAGCAGAAGTCGAAATAGAGGAACGACGCCAGCAACGTCGGCCAGTGGCCTTCCCGCAGGAACATGCGAACGACAGACATCGCGTGCACTCCGTCCGAAGGTCGGACGGACCTGCGTCGGCGTCATTGTCGTGCCTGATCAGCCAGCGCCGGGTTGGCGCGCAGACGTTCGACGACCAGGTCGATGAAGCCTCGAGCCTTTTTGGATGCGTGTTGTCCCTCGCGATGAACGACATGAACCGGCATCGACGGGAGTTCGAACTCGCCGAGCAGCGGCTTCAGGCGCCCGTCTTTGACGAATTCCGCCACCTGGTACGACAGGAGCCGCGTAATGCCGAATCCGGCCAGTGCTGCGGCGAGCGCAGAGTCGTTGCTGGTGGTTGTCATTCGAGGTTGCAGCTTGACGAGGCAGGGCTCACCCTTCTCGACAAGCCGCCACTCCGGAGTGGGCGTGACAGCGCTGGCCGACACGATGACGTGAGGCTGCAGGTCGGCAGGCGCCTGGGGCACGCCCTGCAATTCCAAATAGGCCGGAGAAGCGCAGATGACTCGCCGTACCCTTCCTACCAAGGTAGCCTGCATCGAGGAATCCGGCAGTTCGCCGATCCGGATGCCGATGTCCGCACCCTCATCGAGCATGTTGACCACGCGGTCGAGGAACCAGCAGGCGGCGACGACCTCTGGGTTGCCTTGCAGGTATTCGGTGACGATCGGTGCCACGAACTTGGCGCCGAACAGCACCGGCGCAGTGATCGTGAGACGACCGCGCGGTGTGCGCTGCATGCCGGCCACGGATTCGTCCGCCTCGGCAAGCTGGGCGAGGATGTGGCGGCAGTCGTCAGCGTAGCGTGCACCGGATTCGGTGACGCGGACGACACGGGTGGTACGGGTCAAAAGCCGAACACCGAGGTGCGACTCCAGCTCGTTGATCGCCCGCGTCACTGCTGGCGGCGAAATCTTCAGCTTGCGTGCCGCGCCCGCGAAGCCGTTGGCGTCAACGACTGCCACGAAGACGCTGATGAGGTGAAGTCTGTCCAAAGGAAAACTTGATTTCAACCGCTGGGAACGGCGCTAGCCCTACTTTGCCCCACCTGTGTTTGACACGGAATCGCCCGCAGCCGCAACAGACCATTCCGCGGCGGGGAACGTTCGTGCGTCCACATGAGCCCTGATGACCAGCGCTCCGGCTGAATCGCCCGTCAGAGCGCAGCCAGGCGAGCGCGAAGCCGCTCGACCGCAAGATCGATGAAGGTGCGCGCTTTCTGCGATGCATGCCGCCCCTCGCGGTGCAACACGTGGACCGGCAGCGCGGGAGGCTCGAAGTCACTCAACACAGTCTTGAGTCGACCTTCGCGCAGATGGGTGTCCACCTTGTAGGCCAACACGTTGGTCAGGCCGAATCCGGTCAGCGCGGCGGCGATCGCGGTATCGGCGGTGGTTGCGATCAGGCGCGGATGGAGCTTGACGATCCCCGGTGCGCCGTTGGTCGAGATGCGCCACTCCGAAGTGGAGGTCGCTCCGCTCGCCGCGATGATCACGTGGCTTCGGAGATCCTCCGGTGACTTCGGCGCCCCGTGTTTGTCCAGATATGCCGGCGCGGCACAGACCAGAAGCCGCATCTTGCCGACCCGGATCGCCTGCATGGACGAGTCCGGCAGTTCCCCGATGCGCACGGCAATGTCCACACCCTCATCGAGCATGTTGACGACGCGGTCCATGAACCAGCAGGACACGTTCACCTCCGGGTAGCGCTCCAGGTATTCGGTGACGACCGGCGTAACGTACATCGCACCAAAGCCCACGGGTGCCGTGACCGTGAGTCGCCCGCGGGGCACGGCGTGCAGGCCTCCCGCGGCCGCGTCGGCCTCGGTCAACTGCGCCAGGATCACGCGGCAGTCGTCCGCGTAACGCGCCCCGGCTTCGGTGACCCGCACGATTCGCGTCGTGCGCGTCAGCAGCCGCACGCCCAGGTGGGCTTCGAGTTCGTTGATGGCCCGCGTCACGACAGGCGGGGAGATGCCGAGTTTGCGCGCAGCGCCTGCAAAGCCACCTGTGTCCACCACCGCCACGAAGATGCTGATGAGGTGCAGGCGGTCCACATTGTTCCTCGCCACGTAACGGTGTCTTGGATTCTGCGCTGATTCTCATGGCAGGCGTGTTCATCGACAGTCCATCCATTCGCTGCGACCGCGCGGTGAATGCAAGCCAAAGACGGCTTGCACCCGCACCCAACGCCTCACAAGGAGATCCATCATGTCCCGTCTCAGCATCCCCACCGTCGAGTCCTCACCCGAAGCCTCCAAGCCGCTGCTCGCTGCCGTCAAGCAGTCGCTCGGGGTCGTGCCCAACCTGATGAAACTGGTCGGCCACAGCCCGGCCGCACTGGAAGGCTACCTGTCGCTCAATGGCGCCTTGGCCAAGGGCAAGCTCGACGCCAAGCTGCGTGAGCGCATTGCGCTGGCCGTCGCCGAGTACAACGGCTGCGACTACTGCCTGTCGGCGCACGACTACCTGGGCCGCAATGTCGCCAAGCTCAACAGCGCAGAGATCGATGCGGCTCGCGATTTCCACTCCGAAGACGCCCGTGCCAACGCCGCGCTGCGCTTCGCCCGCCGTGTGGCCGAACTGCGCGGCCGTGTCTCCGACGCCGACCTCACCATGCTGCGCGATGCCGGCTTCGACGAGGCCAGCACCGTCGAGATCGTCGTCACGGTGGCGCTGAACGTGCTGACCAACTACGTCAACAACGTGGCGCAGACCGATATCGACTTTCCGAAGGTGAGCGCGAAGTCGGTTGCCTGATCGGCACCGGAGCAGCAGAACGCCAGAGGAGGCAGCGTGAAGGCGAACATCACCCGGTACACACTGCTGGTCGCCGTCACGTCCGCCTTCGCAGTGGTTGCGATGGCGCCAGAGGTGATCGGTACATGAAGGAGAGAAGCATGACAGAGACGCCTGAAGCCGAGCGACCACCGCTACCCCCGTTCACTGCCGAAACCGCCACGCAAAAGGTACGGCTGGCCGAGGACGGCTGGAACACGCGCGAGCCCCGGCGGGTAGCGCTGGCCTATACGCCGGACAGTTGCTGGCGCAACCGCGTTGAGTTTCCCGTCGGACGCGGGCAGATCGTCGAACTGTTGGAGCGGAAATGGACTCGCGAGCTGGAGTACCGCCTGATCAAGGAGCTGTGGGCGTTCACAGCCAACCGGATCGCGGTTCGATTTGCCTATGAGTGGCACGACGACGCGGGCAACTGGTTCCGCTCGTATGGCAACGAGAACTGGGAGTTCGATGTCAAGGGCTTGATGGCCGTGCGCCATGCCAGCATCAACGACCGCCCGATCGCGGAGGCAGACCGGCTGTTTCGCTGGCCCCAAGGCCGGCGTCCGGACGATCATCCCGGCCTGAGCGAACTGGGTCTCTGAAGCGATCCCACCTCACCGCGTTGCTCGGTGACCCACCGTGCCGGGGCGCTGGCTGCAGCTGTCAACCTGGCTCGCGTACGTTCGACGCATCACGTTGCCTGCCGTGGTTTACCTGTGCGACCATTGGCCGATGCTTCGCTGCTGTTGAGGTGAAAGGCGCGCCAGATGATCACCCTGTGCGGATTCGGCGTCAGCAACTACTACAACAAACTCAAGCTGGTGCTGCTCGAAAAGGGCGTGCCGTTCGAAGAGCGACTGGTCTATCCCTGGCAGACGGAGTTGTTCCACGGCACCTCGCCGCTCGGGAAGATTCCTTTCATCGAGACGGAACACGGCGGGCTCTCGGAGTCGCAAGCCATCCTCGACTACATCGAAGAGCGCTATCCCGAACACCCGTTGTACCCGGTTGACGTCTACCAACGCGCGAAGTGCCGCGAACTCATCCAGCACCTTGAACTCAACTCCGAATGGGTCGCACGGCGCCTCTACAAAGAGTCGTTCTTCGGCGGCTCCGTGTCCGACGAGACCAAGCGCGAAGCCAAGGAGAGACTGGTTCTCGGGCTCGCTGCCGTGGCGCGTCTGTGCTCGTTCTCGCCCTACATCTGCGGCCCGACTTTCACGGCAGCAGACTGCGTGGCCTATGTCCACTTCCTCATGATCCGTTTGACCACCGAGAAGATCTACGGAGAGAACCTGCTCAGCGAGTATTTCCCGGAGATGTCGGCCTATGTTCGACTGATGGACGCGCGCCAGCATGTCCAGCAAACGATGGTCGAGCGTGAAGCTGCGCTTGCCGCCTTCTCGGCATTGAACGTCGAGTACGAAGGCTAGCCAGTCCGTCCGCTGACCAGGTTGGATCGCAGGTTCGATTTGGCGAGCGATGCTGGCACGCGCGAGGTCTCGGCATCCGAGGCTTTGGCGGACTCGTGCTCACAGGCCGATCTCCGCTGCCAGCGGCGCATGGTCGGACAGGCGTGACCACGGCCGTCGTGGCAGAAAAATGGGCGCGTGGGTGCGCGCGTTGCGCACGTAGATGCGGTCGAGCGGGAACAGCGGAAAGCGCGCCGGAAAGGTTCTCGGCGAGCGCCCGTTCGAATGCACGAAAACCTCGCGCAGGCCGGAGTTCTCTTCGAGGATGCGATTGGCCTGCTTCGCCCAGTCGTTGAAGTCGCCGGCGACGATCAGCGGCGCCGCCGCGGGAACGTGGTCACGGATGACTTCGCAGAGCAGCGCAAGTTGGTGACGTCGATGCGACTGCTTCAGCCCGAGATGAACGCAGATTGCGTGCAGATCGAGCGGCTGGCCGGGAGGCCGCAGCGTGCAGTGGAGCAAGCCGCGCGTTTCGTGGCCCTCTACCGACACATCTCGATTCTCGAAGCCGATGATCGGGTACTTGGAAAGCACGGCGTTGCCGTGATGACCTTGCGGATAGACGGCGTTGCGTCCGTAGGCAAACTCGGGCCAGAGCGCATCGGCGAGATATTCGTAGTGCGGCGCCTCCGGCCAGCCTGCCACCGAGGCCGAGTTTGCGGCATGCGAGCCCTGAACTTCCTGGAGAAACACCAGATCGGCGCCCACCTCGCGAACAGCGTCGCGCAATTCGCCCAGAACGAATCGACGGCCCAGGAAGGCGAAGCCCTTGTGGGTATTCAAGGTGAGCACGCGCACGGTCACGGGCAGGCTCGGTGGGCAGGGCGAAGTCATCTCTGCTTCTAGCGTCAGTGGATGGCCAAGGCTGTAGGAAAGCTCCGCCGGGAAATGCCGGCGGGCGTCGATACCCGCTGAATCACATGATTTCGTTGAGCATGTAGTAGGCGTTGTCCTTCAGCTTGTGCCACAGCCCGCGCTTGCGCCAGGCCTCCAGTTCGATCTCGTGGCAGTGCGGTGCGTACCTGTCGAACACCGCGTCGAGCCGAGCCGCGGTGGCCGCGTCGGAGATGCCCAGCACGATCTCGTCGTTCGTCTCGAACGAACGGTCGTCGAAGTTGCTCGAACCGATCGCGCTCCACACGCCGTCGATCGTCATCACCTTCTGGTGCAACAGCGTGTGCGGATACTCGAACAGGCGCACGCCGCAGCGCAGCAACTTCTCGAAGTTGCGGTGCCCGGCGTGTTGCACCATCGGGTTGTCCGAGCCGCCGGTGGAAGGCATCATCACCTGCACGTCGACCCCGCGGGCCACCGCCTGGCCGAAAGCGTCGATCGCCTCGGGCTCGGGAATGAAGTACGGGTTCTGGATGCGTATGCGCTTGCGCGCCATGCAGATGGCGGTGTGGTGCAGCAGCTTGACCGCCGGCGCCGAGCCCTCGGGTTTGAGGTAGACGGCGTGGATCGACACCTTCCCGGCCGGCTGGAGGGCAGGGAAGACATCGTCACCCACGAACACTTCGCCGGTCTTGCCGGTCCAGTTTTCGCTGAAGGCAGCCTGAACGCTGTTGACGATCGGGCCATGAAGGTGAACGCTCAGGTCAGCGTAGTGCTGATGGTCCTGGGCGTCGCCGAGCCAGGTATCGACGATGCAATGGCCACCGACGAAGGCTTCGCGCCCGTCGATCACGCACAGCTTGCGGTGGTCGCGGTCGTTCATCACGCCCAGGTGGCGAATCGCCCATTCGTGAAAGAACTCGACCCGGCAACCGGCATCACGCAGGCGCTGCACCACGGCCTTGCCGACTTCCTTGGAGCCCACCGCATCGAGCATCACTCGCACTTGCCGGCCGGCGCGGGCGCGCTCGCAAAGCGCGTCGGCCAGACGTTGCCCAAGCACGCCGTCCTTCCACAGGAAAGTCTCGAAGTGCACCGAGTGCTGCGCTGCCGCGATGCGCTGCAGCAGCACGTCGAAGAACGCGCCGTTCTCCAGCACGGCCACCGAGTTGCCGGGCACCACTGTGCTCAGGCTCAGCCCGGCGAGCGAGTGGATCAGCTGGTCGATGGGCGCGGCGCTCTCGATCTCCAGCTTCGGATCGTGGTGGCGCCGGATCGACCAGATAACGAGTGCGAGAAGCACGACGCCGAGCATCGCGCCCGCGGCAAGGTACGCGAACGCGTCGGTCCAGATCGATTCGCCCATAGTGCATTCTTCCGTACGGTTGGATGGGAGAGGAGCGACCCTTATCGCACCATAGCGTAGGGAAATGTGCGGCGCTGCGGCACGTTCGACCTTGCAGCGGTAACCTCCCGGCCCGAGTCCCGTGCCCCTGGGCGCGCGGCAGCACCTTGCGTGCGCCCCTCCGACCCGCTCGCGCGGCCGCGCTGCTTGCGATCCTCCCTCCCCATGTTCGGATCCTCCAAACCCATTCCCTTCGAGCCGTACGGTCGACGCCGATCGCGTCGCCGCGTGCCCCGCTGGCTGGTGCTCATGCTGTTCGGGATCGGGCTTGGCGCCGGCGGTGTGCTCTACGTGCAAGAGCGGTACCTGCCACCTCGCCTCACCGCCGAAGCCTCGGCACAGGTGCGCGAGTCTTTCGAGCACGCAGATGCCGAGCGGCAGCGCCTGCAGGCCGAGCTCACCGCGACCTCCGAACGGCTGCGCGGCACACTCGACGAGAGCAAGCGCCTGGCATCGGAAGTGGGTGTGCAGAGCGAGACCGTGCAGCGACTGCGACAGGACATCGCGTCGCTGGTCGCTACGCTGCCGCCCGATCCGCGCAACGGGCCCGTGGCCGTGCGCGCCGCGCGCTTCGAGGTGCAAGGCGATGCGCTGGCTTACAACGTCGTAATCTCGAGGGAGCACGCCGGCGCGAATCCGGTTGGCGGCGTGATGCAGCTCGTTGTCGCCAGCGCGTCCGGTCGGGCGGCCGACACGGTGGCGCTGACCCCGGTGCCGGTTTCGCTCGGGCTCTACGACACGGTGCGCGGCAGTCTGCCGTTGCCCAGCGGCTTCAAGCCGCGCCAGACGACGATCCACATCCTCGACAAGGTCGGCGGCAAGCTCATGGGGCAGCGCGTCATCAACGTCAACTGAGAGGTGCAGCGAAAGCGAGCGGGGCGCTGACGTGGTCGGCACCGCGCCTCATTGGGCAGTCGCTGGGCAGGGGTATCCACTGGCCGCTGCTGCCGAGACCTGACGTTCGCGGTCTCCTTGTGGCGACTGTCCGCCGCAGTCTGTGGACCGTTTCGCGAGCGGGAGTCCGCTTTGCCAAGGCAGGGCCAGGCGGCTGGTTCCGGCGCGCCCGACCCTCTATCGGAGAACGAACATGGCCAAGATCAGCAACTTGCAAGAGCTCTACGTCGACGAACTGAAGGACCTGTGGTCAGCCAACGACCAGATGGTTCGCGCCCTCAAGAAGATCTCGCCGCAGGCCACGAACGCGAAGCTGAAATCGAAGCTCGACGCCTCGCCCGAGGGCATCGAACGTCACACCCGCATGCTCAAGACGCTCATCGAGGCCCAGAAGGGCGAGGTCTCGAAGGAGCATTGCAAGGGCATGGAGGGCCTGGTCAGGGAGGCCCTCAGGCACACGGTCGAGGAGGCACCAGACAAGGGCGCCGTCCTCGACGCAGTGATCATCGCCCAGTACCAGCGCATGACTCACTACGGCATCACCGGTTTCGGCACCGTCGCCGCCTTCGCCCGCGCCCTCAAGCTCGCGGACGACAGCGACAAGCTGGAGAAGGCCGTCAAGGACATGCACATCATCGACGATCTGCTGACCGAGCTGGCCGAGGCAGCGGTAAACACCAAAGCGGTGAAGGGCTGATCCGAGCGCATCCTTTCGGAAGACGAGCGGTCGCCTGCGGCAGGACCGGAACATGCACCCTTTGAACCGCAGCCGCCGGCCGCAAGGCATTGCGCGGCGACCTGAAACGCTCGGCTCGCACACGGCGGCGCTGGTGAGCCTCTCCGCGGCCGCGATGGCCGCCTGTGCCAAGGTGGGCGAGGACGTGTTCAACCATGAAGCTGCGCCGTTCGACGAACCGATCCGGGCCTGGGTGCTGGCTCATCAGGAAGTCGCTGCACTGCGGGCATTCCGCCTGGTCACGCGAGTCGGCGCGCCCTCTGTCGTCGTTCCGTTCACTGCGGTGACGGCCGCATGGTTGTGGCGGCGGCGCAGCCTGCCGATCGCGGGCGCCATCGTCTTCGCGCCAGCAGTAGCCACGGCACTGTTTCTCGCCATCAAACACGTCTATCGTCGTGCTCGCCCGCCGGGTGGAGCGCGCCGGCACGAATTGACCTATGCCTTCCCCAGCGGGCACGCCACGGCGGCGGCGGCGGTATTCCCGACGCTCGCCTACGTCCTGTGGCGCGAGGACATGATGTCCGCGCAATCAGCTGCAACGCTCGGCAGCGTCGCCCCACTCGCGATCGGCACGAGTCGTGTGTACCTCGATGTGCACTGGGCTACGGATGTGCTTGGGGGCTGGAGCGTCGGCGCACTGGTGGCGGCGTTCGGCGCGGTGGTGTACGAACGCGTCCGCCGCAATACGCGCGAGCGGGGGAGGCCGGCTCGCTGACGGCGCTGACCAGCTCCCAGAAAACACGTCGGCGCTCCCGAGCGTCTCGTCCGCCGTTTCTGCCGCGGCGGCGCTACCGCACCGGCCCAGGCGCGACCCGGCGTCGGGCGACATAAGGCAACGCAAACATGTACAGCCCGCTGAACACCATCGGCGACAGCGGCGACAGCGGCGACAGCGGCGGCAGCGGTGAGTAGGTGACCCATGCGGGCGGCTCGCCTTGCGTGCGCACGACGAAGTTGGCGACAACGGTGAGCGTGAAGATGATGGACAGCCATCGATGAGGCAGACCGGCACAGAGCCATCTGCCAGCCAGTGTCGAAGGCGATCTCGGTGATCGGCCGATCGGTGTCACGGAGCAGGGTCGGTGCCCACTCGATGCGCCGCGTCGACTGGTAGCGGTGCGGCGGAATGCCAAACGCCCTTTTGAACGAGCGCGCGAAATGTGCTTAGGAGACGCCGCTAACGTGCGCCATGCGACGCACGGTCCATTCCTCTTGCGATGCGGCGTCCATGCGATCTTTCGCGCGCAGCAGGCAGCGCAGCAGTTCGCAATCCTGGAGGGTGAGGTCGTTGCTCACGGTTTGACGCTGAAATGAGTGCAGGCGACATGATGGTCGACCACTGAATGCCATCGAATGGGCATTGAGAACCGCCCACCGAACGCAACGGAAGATGCCATTCGGGCTTCTGCGGCGGGGTGGCCCATATATCCCGGGAAGCAGAAGTCCAGAGGCTCCTCGGCCGGCCTCTTAGCCGCGCTGGTCCCGCTTGGCCTGTCCTCGGCGCACCTGCGTGCTGGTGTGTCCCTGGATCTGGGCGAGGTTGGAATCGGCGAGACGGGACGCCATCGCGGTGCCCTTTGCCGCGGTCGTCGCCTTTGCCGGGCCGGCGGGCAGCGGCGGCGCGACGGCAGACGCCTTGACGCTGCGCACGGGCTTGGCCGCGGCACGGGCGCGATCGTCGTCGTGCTTGCTGTCGAGGGCGCGACGAAGGGCCACGGCGGCGGGCACCGAAGCGGCCGCCTTCGCACCGCGGCGGGCGGCCTCGTTGACGAACCGCGTCAAGGTTTCGTCGAGGGCCCTGGCTTTCTGGTCGGTGCGCTCGTTGGCACGTCCGCGCGTCCCGATCTTGCTGCCGGTGCGCACCCGGGTCGCCAGCTTCTGCCGACGCAGCAGATCGCGGTACTTGTCGCGCAAGGTGCGAGTGCGCTTGATCTTGCCGTTCAGCGCGGCCGTGCCGAGAGACTTGCAGCTCTCGGACAGACTCGATTCGAAGAGCTCGCTTTCGGCTTTGGTGAGAAACGCCCGGACTTGAACGCGGTTGTACGGCATGGTCGACTCTTCGGGGAATGGAACGAGGCAGCGTACCCCGAGCGAACGCCGTCGCACGATGCGGAGAACCTGCCGCTCGCGCGTAGTCCAAGGCGCCGATCGATAATCGGTGCCTTGTGAGTGCCTGGGCACTTCAAGCGGGAGTGTCGATGTCCTATCGTCGGGAAATCGAACCCATCGACCCGCCAGGACGCTGGTGGCTGCTGCGGTCTTTCCACGAGGATCTCTAACGTGCAAGTACAAATCAACACCGACAACCATCTGCAAGGGACGCAGCCTTTTACGACCGGGCTCGAGGAAGGGCTGCGCGCCTCGCTGGGCCACTGGGTGGACCGGATCACGCAGATCGAGGTCTATCTCTCCGACGTCAATGCGCGCAAGGGAGGCGAGGCGGACAAGCACTGCAAGCTCGAAGCGCGGGTCGCGGGTCGGCCGGTGCTGTCGGTGACGGACGCGGCGGCGACGTTCGCGCAGGCGGTGCAGGGTGCCACGAGCAAGCTTCGGCACGCGCTCGAGCACGATCTCGGCAAGGTCGAAGACGCGCGGCACGGAAACGCCTGAAACGCGTGCAGGCACGCCGCCTTCCGAGGAACCGACGTCGTCGATGGCGGACACGATGACGAAGCGTCTCTGGCTTCCGCTCGGTCTGCTTCTCGTCGTTCCGGTCGCGCCGGCGCTGCGCTATCTCACGTCGCTCGGCGGGGTCTGGATCTTCATCGCCGCCGCCCTGGCGATCGGTGTCCTGGCCGACTGGATCCGGCGCGCGACCGAGCAGATCGCCGGCCGGGCGGGCTCGGCGATCGGCGGCCTCCTCAACGTCAGCTTCGGCAGCCTCGCCGAGATCATCCTGGCGTTCTTCGTCCTGGCCGCCGGCCACGTCGACGTCGTGCGCGCCCAGATCACGGGGTCCATCGTGGGGACCAGCCTGTTCGGCCTCGGCCTGGCCGTCGTCGTCGGCAGCATCGGCCGGAGCCGGCAGCTCTTCAACCGCGACAAGGCCGGGCAACTTTCCAGCCTGCTGATCCTCGTCGTCATCGCGCTGCTGCTTCCGGCGGTGTTCGACTACACCGGACGGCACCTGACGGCGCAAGTCGACCCGGCCCGCGTCGACGAGAACCTGAGCATCGGCGTGTCCGTGGTGCTGCTGCTCCTCTACGTCGCCAACCTCGTCTATACCCTCGTGACCCATCGCGACGTGTTCGCCTCGGACGACGCGCGCGACGAGAGCGACGGCGCCGGATGGCCGCTCTGGACCGCCTTGACCGTGCTCGTCGTCGGCACTGCCTTCGTCGCCCTCGAGGCGCACCTCGTCTCCGGCGCGCTCGAGGCGACGTCGGCGTCGCTCGGCCTTTCGCCGGTCTTCATCGGCGTGATCGTGCTGGCGCTGGTGGGCACGGCGTCGGACCTCTTCGCCGCGGCCTGGTTCGCGCGCCAGGGCAAGATGGGACTGGTGCTCAACATCTGCATCGGCTCCGCGATCCAGGTGGCCCTCGTCGTCGCCCCGCTGCTCGTCCTCGGCTCCTGGCTGATGGGCCGGCCCATGACGCTGGTCTTCGGCAATCCGATCGGGCTCTTCGCCATCGCCAGCGCGGCCTTCATCGTCAACGCCATCTCCACCGATGGCGAGACGACGTGGTTCGAGGGCGTGCTGCTGATCGGCGTCTACGTCCTGCTCGCTCTCGCATTCTTCTTTTCGGGCCCGATCGCCTGACCGCCGCCGACTTCGCCCGATCGTGTCAAGCTGCGACGGTGATGAAGAAGGCCGCACTGACGAGGATGGTCCCGCAGGACTGGCGGACGATCGCCGTGCGCATCAAGGAGCAGGTCGGCGAGGACCGGCTGCACGTGATCGCCGCCGGCGTCGCGTTCTACGGCCTGCTGGCGACCTTTCCGGCGCTGGCGGCCATCGTCTCGACCTTCGGCCTGCTGTTCGACCCCGACCACATGACCCGGCAGCTCGACCTGCTCAGTCGGTTGCTGCCGCATGCCTCGGCAGAGCTGGTCGTTCGCCAGCTCGGGCAGTTGACGGGCGCGAATCACGGCGCGCTCGGCCTGGGCACCGCCGGCAGCGTCATCGTCGCGCTGTGGGCCGGCTCGGCCGGCATGCGCACGCTGATGCAGGCGCTCAACGTCGCCTACGACCTGAAGGAGCGGCGCGGGTATCTGCTCCGATTCGGCACCTCGCTCGTGCTGTCGAGCGTCGTGATCGTCGGCATGCTCCTGGCAGCCTCGATCATCGTGCTCCTGCCGATCGTGAGCGAAGCGGCCGGAGTGAGCGGGTCGATCCGGTCCGCCATCGGCTGGCTGCGATGGCCGATCGTCGCGGGCTCGTTCTGGATCGCGCTGGTTCTCGTCTACCGCTACGGCCCTTGCCGCGACAAGCCGCGCTGGTCGTGGGTGAGCCGGGGGGCGATCGTCGCCGTCGTGATCTGGCTGATTGCCTCCGGACTGTTCTCTCTCTACGTCCGCTGGTTCGGCACTTTCAACAAGACCTACGGATCGATGGGCGCGGTCGTCGTCCTGCTGCTGTGGTTCCTGCTCTCGTCCTGGGCCGTGCTCATCGGCGCCGAAGTCGATGCAACGGCGGAGCGGACGAACCTCTCCGATGCGGACAGCTGACCGAGGCTGGCGGCGCCTGGCGGCTCGCGCTCGACCTCAATCCTCCGTGACGAGCGCCGCGCGCTCGCGCGGCGACGACGGGGCCTCGGCTTCCTGCAGCACGGCCCGCATCTGCAACTTCACGGTCGCCGCCGCACCGGCGACGATCGAGGCGACGGCGATGAAGCTCGTCACGCTCAGGGTCGAGATTCCCGAAAGCCCCTGTCCGATCGTGCAGCCGAGCGCCGTCACGCCGCCGACCCCCATGAGCGCGCCGCCCAGGAGGTGGTTGCGCAGGTCCGCAACCGTCCGGAAGCCTTCCCATCGAAACGTGCGGGTCGTCACCGCTTGGATCCAGGCGCCGAGCGCGAGGCCGACGACGGAGACGATGCCGACCGTAAGCGCCTTGGAGGCATCGCTGAAGAAGAGCAGGTAGTCCGCCGCATAGCTCACCGCCGAGACGAAGCTGAGCGCCTCCATGCGGTGCGTGCTGGTGGCGACGAAGACGGGCTCCAGCGTCGCGGGGCTTTCCGCGACGAAGCCGAGCACGCCCGAGTTCCACCACGCGGCGACGATCAACGCGCCGAGGGCGACGCCGCTCAGCACATGCTCGCCCGGGCTTCCGGGCCGCGGGCGCAGCGCGACGCCGAGCAAGGGGAGGCCGATCGCCGCACCGAGCAGCGCCGCGGCGGCTCTTGTGCTCATGCCGAAGGTCTGGCTGGCCAGCGTGGGCAGGTCCTGCTGGGTCGCGACGTTCACGGCGACCGGATCGAAGACGCTGGCGCGGACGACGGCGGTGACCCCCTTCAAGGTCGCGAAGCCGGCGAGCGCCACGACCATCAGGACGACGACGGCCTTCAGGTTGCCCGTGCCTGCGCGCAGGAGGTTCTTGCTCGTGCATCCGCCCGCGAGCACCATGCCGGCGCCGAACATGAGCCCTCCGGACACGGCCGAGAGCCAGATGATGCGCGGCCCTGCGTAGATGCTGTCACCGGCCTTCAGCCAGCCCAGCCAGACCATGAGGTTGAAGCCGATCACGGCAGTGCCGGCCGCAGCCAGCCACATGCGCATCCGGGCACGGTCGCCGGTGATGACCAGGTCGGCGATGGCGCCCATCGTGCAGAAACGCGAGCGCTGGGCCACGAACCCGAAAACCACGGCGATCACGAAGCCGAGGGCGAGGACCTGGTGGCTGAGCTGCTGGAAATCGGCGTCGGACATGCGCCATTTTCACCCATCGCCTGCGAGCGGCGACAGGCGTGACGCGGACGCGCAGGCGAGGTCGCCGCCGCCTCAGGGGCGGATGTACGAATACCCTTGCTGCTGCTTGCGCATGATCTCGACGACGCCGGCCGGGACGTAGCCGATCGTGGGAAGCATGTCGGCGTAGGTGAGCTTCATGCCCTTCATGGTGTTCTCGCAGGCGACGACCTTGACGCCGTGCTTCAGCGTGTCCGCGATGCGATGGGCGACCGGCGAGTCGCTCTTGAGCATGCCGATCCCCGGCCCGTAGACGACGACCTCGATGTCCGATTCGTCGTCGGGCAGCTCCGTCTGGAGGTTCCGGACGTTGTTGAGCACGAGGTTCCACTTTGCCGGATCGGAGTCGCTGACCTGGAACACGACCTTGTTCTTCGCCGGGTCGGCCGCCGCGGCGCCGTCGGCAAGCGAGGCCGAGAGGAGAGCGACTGCGCCAGTGAGGGCGGCCGAGCGTCGGGACAGAGAAGTCATGAAAGCTCCTTGCAAGAAATCAGTGGCGCGGACGCCGATCGTGAGGCGTGAGGTTCAGTCGCTGCGACTGCGGGTGACGGCCTGCATCGCGACCCGAAGGCGCTGGTCCAGATAGGCACCGAAGTAGTCCCTCGACAGGCCGACGATCGGCATGGCGACCGGCCGGCCCCGGAAGTCGAAGAACATGACGGTCGGCGCGAACCGGACGTCGCGCTCGCGCGCGAAGTCGCGTTGCGGAGTGACACGCCCGCTCCAGTCACGGATCGGATCCGTCGACTCGATGCCGGCTTCGGCCACCGTCAATCGCATCGCCCGCTCTGACGAGAGCGGGCGCAGGTAGTGCTCGCGGATCTCGGCGCAGAACACGCAGTCCGGCTGGGAGAAGAGGAGCACGGTGATCCCGCCGTGCTCGACGTTCAGCATCGAAGGAAGCGGCAGGGCGACGTCCATGGAGGAGGCGATTAGAGACCGGCGCCGGGGACCGGGACAGACGGTGTATCTACCTATTCCTCTATGCGCGCATGCGCATAAGCTGGCGGCCTTCTGCGCAGAGGGATGTCATGGACGAGATGGACGAGGTCTTCGAATCGGTGGCGCGCTACTTCATGGTGCTGTCGGAGCCGGCGCGACTGCGAATCCTTCATTCGATCTGCCAGGACGAGCGGTCGGTGGGCGAGATCGTCGAGGAAACCGCACTCTCGCAGAGCAATGCCTCCCGTCACCTCAACATGATGTACCAGGCCGGCGTGGTCAGGCGGCGCCGCGAGGGCGCGCAGGTGTTCTACAGCGTCACCGACTCGACGCTCACGGAAGTGTGCCGCGCCGTCTGCGTGCGTGTCTCCGCCGACGCGGACGGCAATGCGGGATTGAAGCGCGGCTTCAAGGACCTGATCGAGGAGCTGCGCTAGCAGCGCAGCCGAGCCATGGCTATCGGTGTGCCGATGATGTCGGGCCGCATTCGCAAGGCCGCGGAGGACGATCTCGCGCCCGAAGTCGTGCAGGCAGCGCGCAAGGCGCGCCGACGCTTCATGGCCGGTGCGCTCGCCATGGGCGCGGGGGTCGCCGCGACGCGAGCGACTGCGGCGCCCGCACGCACCGACGAAGGCGATCCGGCCATCCTGAATCTGCCGGAGCATTCGACCGGCCTGGGCAAGCCGGTGGCGGCGACGGGTTACGGCTCGCCCTCGAAATGGGAGCACGACATCCAGCGCCGCCAGAGCCCCGGCCTCACGCAAGTGGCGCAGGCGTCGGTCTCCTTCTGCCCGCTGCAGTCGCTGTTCGGCATCATCACCCCCAGCGGCCTGCATTTCGAGCGCCACCACCAGGGCTGGTGGGACATCGATCCGTCGAAGCATCGCCTCATGGTCAACGGCCTCGTGAAGGAGGCCCGCGTCTTCACGATGGACGACCTGATGCGCCTGCCCGCGGTGTCGCGCATCCACTTCATCGAGTGCGGCGCGAACAGCGCGATGGAGTGGGGCAACTCGGCCGTGCCGAGCGTCCAGTACACCCACGGCATGCTCTCCTGCTCGGAGTTCACCGGCGTCAGGCTGTCGACCCTGCTCGAGATGTGCGGCGCCGACACGACCAAGGGCCGCTACGTGCTCGCCGAAGGCGCTGACGGCTCGTCGATGACGCGCACGATCCCGATGAACAACGCACTCGACGACGTGATGGTCGCGTGGGGCATGAACGGTGAGATGCTGCGTCCAGAGAACGGCTACCCGCTGCGGCTGGTCGCGCCCGGCATCCAGGGCGTCAGCTGGGTCAAGTACCTGCGTCGCATCAAGGTGGGCGACCAGCCGTTCTTCACCAAGGACGAGGAGGTGCACTACGTCGACCTGATGCCCGACGGCATGTACCGCCAGTTCACCTCGATCCAGGAATGCAAGTCGGTGATCACGACACCGTCGGGCGCGCAGACGCTCCTCGACAAGGGCTACTACAACGTCACCGGGCTGGCGTGGTCGGGGCGGGGCAAGGTGAAGCGGGTCGACGTCAGCATCGACGGTGGCCGCAACTGGCGCACGGCGCGGCTCGAGGGCCCCGTGCTCTCGAAGGCCCTGACGCGCTTCAACATCGACTGGACCTGGGATGGCTCGCCGGCGATCCTTCAGTCGCGCGCCATGGACGACACCGGCTACGTCCAGCCCAAGATCAACCAGCTGCGCGCCGTGCGCGGCACCCGCTCGATCTATCACAACAACGCGATCCAGTCCTGGCAGGTCGCGGAGTCGGGCGATGTCTCCAACGTCCAGGTTTATTGAGATGAATGCCGCCGGCGCCAAGTCTTTCCTGGCAGTCCTTCTGGCCGTGTTCGCCCTCGCCACGACGACCGGCAGCCGGGCGGCGCCTTCGCTGTCCGGGATCGGCCGGCCCGCGACGCCGGCAGAGATCGAGGCCTGGAACATCGACGTGCGCGGCGACTTCCAGGGCTTGCCCAAGGGGTCGGGCAGCGTCGAGCTGGGCACGAAGGTGTGGGAGGCGAAATGCGCGTCTTGCCACGGCGAGTTCGGCGAGTCGAACTCGGTCTTCACGCCGATCGTCGGCGGCACGTCCAAGAAGGACATCGAGTCCGGACATGCCTACTACCTGTCCCATACGGGCTACCCGCACCGGACGACGCTGATGAAGGTCTCCAGGCTCTCGTCGCTCTGGGACTACATCCACCGCGCGATGCCCTGGAATGCACCGAAGTCGCTGAAGGTCGACGAGGTGTACGGCGTGCTCGCGTACATCCTCAACCTCGGCGACATCGTGCCGGCCGACTTCACGCTGACCGACAGGAACATCGCCGAAGTGCAGGGCCGTCTGCCCAATCGGCTCGGCCACATGTTCTACGAGCCGATGTGGCTGACGCGGGGCAAGGGCGACGTGACGAACCCGCTCTGCATGAAGGACTGCCCGGTCGAAGGGAAGATCGAGTCTTCCCTTCCTCTGGCCGCGCGCAACTCGAACGGCAACATCGCCGATCAGGTGCGTCCGTTCGGCCCGGCCCGCGGCACCGACACCTCGGTGCCTCCCGGCCAGGGCCACGCGGGCATGGAGCGTCTCGCACTGGCATCGGCAGCGGCCTCCGCACCGGCCGCCGCGCCAGCGACCGGCGCCGTGGCGGCGGGTCCGTCGAGCGCGGGGGCGCTGGCCTTGATCCGATCGAACGCCTGCGTCAGCTGCCATGGCATCGCCGCGGCGATCGTCGGGCCCGGATTCCAGGGCGTGGCGAAGAAATATGCCGCACGCTCCGACATCGTCGACTACCTCGCGGGCAAGATCCGAAGCGGTGGCCAGGGCGCCTGGGGGTCCGTCCCCATGCCGCCGCAGGCGCAGTTGTCGGAGGCGGACGCAAGGAAGATCGCGCAA
>JBBSBZ010000009.1:0-29667 GCA_038250795.1 Burkholderiales bacterium
CGAAGGCCTTGCCGAGCTGCTCGGAGGGGAAGAGCTGCGTCGTGATGCTGCCGTTCGACTGCTTCGTGATGTCGGCGCCCCAGGCGGCCAGCGCCGGGTTGAGCGGGTGCTGCGCCGGCACCCAGCTCGAGAGCTTGAGCAGCACCGGCTTGTCCTGCGCGAGGGCGAGAGGCGTGGCCGCGCAGGCGAGGACGGCGAGGGCGATCGCGCTCAGCCGCGCGGGCGACCAGACGCTCGCGAACATCGGGGCGGTGGGGGCGTGGTTCATGGGGATCCTCGTCGACGTGAATGTGAAAAAGCGGCTGCGAGCGTAGGGCTGCAAGCGGGCCGCGGCGATGCTGATCTTCCCTGCCATCTCGACATCGCGAGGGGCCGACGGCGTCCGTGTCACGGCGCAGCCTCCGATGCCTTCTCGCGGGGCGCGGCCGGGCGACCCGGCCGATGCGCGACCCAGCGAATCGGCTGCGCCCGCACCGGTCGCGGCGGTGCGCCGTGCGTGGCGAGGGCGCGGTCGAGCGACTCGCCCGAGCCGTCGGCGAGCGCAGCCTCGCGCGCGGCACGGATCGCCGCGGCGCGCGCCTCGTCGCTGGCGAAAGGGGCCGCGATCGCGAGGTGGTCGAGCACGTGCAGGAGGTTCTCGCGGCCGCGCTCGTGGGTCGCGCCGTAGCCCTTGATGAGGCGGCCGCATTCGGCCAGCTCGAGGCCGAGGCGCGCGTGCCGCCGTGCGCCCTGCTCGACGCCGGCGAGCCAGTGGTCGATCGCCGTCTGCTCGGCGGCGAAGCGGCTGCCCTGCCGGCGCACGCGCTTCATCGCGGCGAGCCCGCGCAGGAGCAGGAAGCCGAAGACGGTGTCGGTGCGGATCTTGAGGGGCAGCCCGAGCGGGTCGCGCCCTTTGGCCTGGCGCGCGCGGTCATGGCGCACGAGCGCATCGGCGAGGCGACGCGGCAGCAGCGACGCGAGCTCGGCGACGCCGGGCTTGAAGTGATCGACGACGCGCAGCACGTCGTCGCGACCCGCCTTCACCTCGTCGCGGACGCGGGCGAAGCGCGAGGCGCGCGTCTTCAGGTCGGCGACGCGGACGATGTCGTCGAAGGCCATCCAGAGAGCGAGCCAGCGCGCCGTGGCCCGCGTCGTCGGGTGGGTCGTGGCGCCCGGCGCACCGGCGCGCTCGGCTGCGAGGACGCGCTCGAGGCGCGCCGCGTAGAGCGCGGCGTAGCGTGCGTCCTGGTAGTCGACGAGCCGGGTGTGGCCGAGACCGGCCATCTCGCGCACGTCCGCGGGCAGGGCTGCCAGCGCAGCCGGGATGTCGTGCCCGGCGCCGAGGGTCGGCGTGGCGTTGGCGCTCGTCGCGCCCGTCACCGCTCCCGCGATCGCCGCGTCGACCCGGGCGCGCTCGGCGCGCAGGTCCGAGACCGCCGCGAACGCCGCGGCGAAGCCGCGCAGGCTCGCCGCCGCGCCCTTGTCGGACTCGCGGATCGTCTCCTCGCACGCGCCGCGCGGCAGCGGCAGGACGCCGCTCGCCGCGATCGCGCCGAAGAGGACGGCACTGATCACCGTGCCGTGCTCGCGCGCCATCTTCGCCATGTCGAACGCCTCGACCTCGCGGGCGTGCGCTCGAACGACGGCGAGCAACTCGGCAGGCGTCGCCCGGCCGTCGCCGGGCACCATCTTCTCGGCGGTCGTGAGGCTGCGGCTCGTCGACGAGAGGACGTGCGTGCGCTCGCACGTCGCCATGCCGGCGCCGATCTGGCGCACGGTCTCGAGCAGTTCCGACGAGGCGAGCAGGTCGAGCCCGCCGGCGACCGGATGAAGGCTGAACACGGGCCGGCGCCCGCCGAGCTCCTCGACCGGAACGGGAAAGACCTCGACGTAGTACGTGGTCGCGCCGGTGCGCTGCGCGACGCCGGGGATCGACGTGCTCTGGGCGCAGTGGCCCGATCGCACGGCGGTCTCGACCAGCCACTCGGCGAGCACGCCGCCGCCCTCGCCGCCGAGCGCCGTGACGAGAACGCAGATCGGCTTCATGCCGCTTGCAGTCGCCGGACGACCGCGCCGCGCAGGCCGGCGACGAGGCGTTCGTGCCAGCGCGGGTTCTGCACCACCTCGCCGCGGTAGAACGACGGGCAGAGCGTCGCCGCATGCGCGTTCTCGCCGCACAGGCCGCAGCCGACGCAGCCGTCGATCACGGTCGCGACCGGGTCGAGCCTGAGCGGGTCGGGGTTGTCCTTGAGCGTCAGCGTCGGGCAGCCCGAGAGGCGGATGCAGGCGTGGTCGCCCGTGCACACGTCCTCGTCGACGCCGTACTTCACGCGCACCACGCGCTTGCCGCGCCGAAGCAGCGAGGCGACCCACGGGCGCACGCGGCGCTGCCGCTCGAGCTGGCATTCGCCCTCGGCGATGATCACCTTCAGGCCGGCGAAATCGGTGGTGAAGGCCTCGCGCAGCGTCGCCTTCATCTCGGCGACGCGGTAGGTGTGCACGGTGCGCAGCCACTTCACGCCCAGCCCGGTCAACGTCGACTCGATCGTCGTGTTGCGGTCGACGAGGCTTTGCTGACGGTCGGGAGCGCGCGCCTTCTCCTCCTCGTCGGGGGTCGAGATGATGTCCTGGGTGCCGGTGGCCGACGTGTAGCCGTTCTTCATGATCAGCAGCACCGAGTCGTCGCCGTTGAAGAGGGACGACTGCACGCCGGTGAGCAGGCCGTTGTGCCAGAAGCCGCCGTCGCCCATGATCGAGAGGACGCGGCGCTGCATCATCGGCGCGACCCCCGCGCTCGAAGCCAGGCTCATGCCGTAGCCGAGGATCGAGTGACCCGAGGAGAACGGCTCGAAGGTCGCGAGCGCGTGGCAGCCGATGTCGGCGGCGACGTGGACCGGGCCGACGTCCTGCTGCGCGAGCTTGAGCGCCGCGAACACCGGACGCTCCGGGCAGCCGATGCAAAAGCCCGGCGGCCGTGCCGGCACGGCGCGGCCGAGCTGCGTCGCCACTTCGGCGCGCCGGGCGACGTTGGCGGCGAGCCAGGCGCGGCAGGCGCCCGTGTCGATGTCGGGCAGGTGCTTCTCGAGCAGCGAGCACAGGCCCGCCGCCATCACCTCGACCGTGTACTCGCCGGCCAGCTGCAGCAGGTCCTTGCCGTGCAGCGCGGTCGATGCGCCGGCCCGGTGGAGCGCGGCAAGGATGTCGCGCTCGATGTACTCGGGCTGGCCTTCCTCGAGGACGAGCACGGCGCGCTTGCCTGCCGCGAAGGCGACGACCTCGTCGGCAACGATCGGATACGTGACGTTGAGGACGAGCAGCGGCAGCTCGCTCGCGCCGAACGCGTCGGCGAGGCCGAGCTGCTGCAGCGCGCGGATCAGCGTGTTGTAGAGGCCGCCCTGCACGATCAGGCCGATCTCGCCGCGCGCGCCGTCGTGATGCTCGTTGAGGGCGTGCTCGACGATGTAGCGGCGCGCCGCCGGGATGCGCTCGCCCGACTTCAGCTTCTCGTGGCCGAAGGTCACCGGCGGGTGGGCGAGGCGGGCATAGTCGAAGCGCGCCGGCTCGCTCATCAGCTGCTGCGTCGAGATCTTCGGCGCGACGTTGTCCTTGCAGACGAACGAGCCGCGCACGTGGCAGGCGCGGATGCGCAGCTCGAGGATGGCCGGCATGCTGGACGCTTCCGAGAGCCGGAAGGCGTGCTCGACGATGTGCACCATGTTGGCGAGCTCCGGGCGCGGGTCGAGCATCAGCATCGACGACTTCAGCGCGTACGCGTGCGTGCGCTCCTGGATGACGCTCGCGCCCTCGCCGTAGTCCTCGCCGACGACGATCAGCGCGCCGCCCTTCACGCCGGGCGACGAGAGGTTCGAGAGCGCGTCGGCGGCGACGTTGGTGCCGACGATCGACTTCCAGGTCACCGCGCCGCGCAGCGGATAGTGGATCGAGGCCCCGAGCATCGCCGCCGCCGAGGCCTCGTTGGCGCAGGCCTCGACGTGCACGCCGAGCTCCTTCATGTAGGGCTCGGCCTGGACCATGACGTCGAGCAGGTGCGAGACCGGCGCGCCCTGATAGCCGCCGACGTAGGAGACCCCCGACTGCAGCAGGGCCTTGGTGATGGCGAGGATGCCTTCGCCGTGGAAGGTCTCGCCGGCGCCGAGCGCGAGCGCCTTGACTTCCTTGCTGAAGGAAACTTCCATCGGCCGTTGTCTCCTGCGCGTCCGGATGCGCCGACGGCGGCGATCGGAGCCGCCGCTCTGCGTGCGAGCTTAGCGAGCGGACATCGCGTGCGCCATTGGCGAAACGATCTAAGTAGTATTCGCAGCGTGCATATCGGATCGCTCGACCTCAACCTGCTGCGCGTCTTCGACGCGGTCTATCGGCAGCGCAGCGTCAGCCGCGCCGCCGAGACGCTGGCGCTGTCGCAGCCGGCAGTGAGCCAGTCGATCGCGCGGCTGCGCCTGCTGCTGAAAGACGCGCTCTTCATCCGCGTCGCCGGCGGCGTCATGCCGACGCCGGGCGCGGAGACGCTCGCGCGCCATGTTCGCGAGGCGCTCCTCCTGCTCGAGCAGGGCCTGCACGCGACGACGCGTTTCGAGCCGGGCGAAGCGCAGCGCACCTTTCGCATCCACATGAGCGACATCGGCGAGTCGGAGTTCCTGCCGGCGCTGATGCAGCGCGTGCGCCGCGACGCGCCGGGCGTGCGGATCGAGACCCGGCAGCTCGACTACGGACAGGTCGAGGACGCGCTCGACACCGGCAAGATCGACCTCGCGTTCGGCTATCTGCCGGGGGTCGAAAAGACCGAGCGCCAGCGGCTCTTTCTCGAGCGCTACGTCGTCATCGCCCGCGCCGACCATCCGCGCCTCACCGCCCGGCCTTCGCCCGCGGCGCTCGCCGGCCTCGACTATGTCGTGGTCCGCCACCACACCGAGACCGTGCGCCTGCTCGACCGCCTCGGTCTCTCGGACCGGATCCGGCTCAGCACGCCGCACTTCATGGTCATCCCGGCGATCGTCGGGGCGACCGACCTGGCCGCCGTCCTGCCGATGCGCATTGCCGCCAAGTTCGCGCGCGCCGGCAGCTTCCGGGTCGCCCGGCCGCGCTGGTCCGAGGGCGATTTCGTCATCGCCCTGCACTGGAGCCGGCGCTACGAAGGCGATCCCGCCGGGCGCTGGCTGCGCGCGCTCGCGGTCGAGCTGTTCCGAGAGGCATCGCCCAGGGAGCAGGCGAGACGCTAAGGCGCCGCCATTGAAGCGGCGACCGGCGTGCCCATGTGCGGTCGATGCCGTTGCCGCTCCTCTCGATCCTGCTCCACGCCTATGTCGGCTGGCGGCTGGTGCCGGCGCTCGGCTCGGTCGCGGGCGCGGCGGTTCTCGCCGTCCTGCTCGCAGTCTCGGCGCTGACGATGCCGCTCGGCCTGGGCGCGCGCCGTGGCGGCGCGCGCCGCCTCGGCGTCGACTGGGCCTGGATCGGCCTGGTCGCGATGGGCTGGTTCTCGTCGCTCTTCGTCCTCACCGTCGTGCGCGACGCCGGGCTCCTTGCGGCGGTCGTGCTCGACGCCGTACGGCCCGGCTCGCTGGATGTCGCTACGCTCACCGACGTCAGCGCTCGCTTCGTCGCGATCGGCGCCGTGGCGGTCACCCTCTGGGGGTTTGCCAACGCGCGCCGGACCGCGCGCGTCCGCCGTGTCGATGTCCCGATCGCCGGCCTGGCGCCGGCGCTCGACGGCTTCACGATCGCCCAGATCAGCGATGTCCACGTCGGCCCGACGATCAGGCGACCCTACGTCGAGGCGATCGTCGCCACGGTGAACCAGCTCGATGCCGATCTCGTCGCCGTCACCGGCGACCTCGTCGACGGCTCGGTCGCGCAGCTCGCCGAGCACGTCGCGCCGCTCGCCGGCCTCAGGTCGAAGGAAGGCAGCTTCTTCGTCACCGGCAACCACGAGTACTACTCCGGCGCGGCACCCTGGGTGCGCGAGTTGCGCCGGCTGGGCCTCGTCGTGCTGTTGAACGAGCACGTCGTCCTGCGCCGGGGAAACGCCGCGCTCGTCGTCGCCGGCGTCACCGATTTCGGCGCCGGTCATTTCGATCGCGCCCAGGCGAGCGATCCGAGCTCGGCCCTCGCCGGCAGCCCGGCGGGCGCGTTCCGCCTGCTGCTGGCACATCAGCCACGCAGCGCCGATGCCGCCGAGGCGGCCGGATTCGACCTGCAGCTCTCCGGCCACACCCACGGCGGCCAGTTCTGGCCCTGGAACCTCTTCGTCCGTCTGCAGCAGCCGTTCACGGCCGGCCTGCACCGCTGGCGGCGGCTCTGGGTCTACACCAGCCGCGGCACCGGCTACTGGGGGCCGCCCAAGCGCTTCGGCGCGCCCTCCGAGGTGACGCTCGTCCGCCTCGTCGCACGGCCGGCGCCGGCTGCCACCGTGTCGTCGCCGTCGACGGTCCCGAGGGCCCGCGCGGCCGAGGCGGCGCCCGGAGCCTGACCCGGCGCGGGTCTTACAATTCGCAGGTTTTGTCGGCGTCACGCCAGCCGCGCTTCACAAGGATCCTGCCCGTGTTCATTTCCCAAGCCTTTGCCCAGGCCGCTCCCGCGGCAGCGACATCCGACGGCCCGTTCGGCGGCGCCCTCGGCGGAATCGGTGGGATGCTGCCGCTGCTGCTGATGTTCGCGGTGCTCTACTTCGTGATGATCCGGCCGCAGATGAAGCGCCAGAAGGAGCACAAGGCGATGATCGACGCCCTTGCCAAGGGCGACGAGGTCGTCACTTCGGGCGGCGTCCTCGGCAAGGTCGCGAAGATGGGCGACACCTTCGTCGGCGTCGAGATCGCCAACGGCGTCGAGATCCAGATCCAGCGCTCGGCCGTCGTCCAGGTGATGCCCAAGGGCACGATCAAGTGACCGGCCGGCGCGCCGGATCGGGGCCCTGGCCGTGAACCGCTATCCGTTCTGGAAGTACGCGATCCTCGCGATCGCGCTCGTCGTCGGCATCGTCTACACGCTGCCCAACCTGTTCGGCGAGGCGCCCGCAGTGCAGGTGTCGAGCGGCAAGGTCACCGTCAAGCTCGACCCGGCGATGGCGCAGCGCATCGACGACATCCTGAAGAAGGCCGGTCTGACGCCCGACTTCGTCCAGTTCGACGGCAACTCGGTGAAGGCCCGTTTCGAAGACCTCGACGCGCAGCGCAAGGCCAAGGACGCGCTCGGCGCGGCGCTCAATCCCGACCCGGAGGATCCGACCTACATCGTCGCGCTCAACCTGCTCTCGCGCTCGCCCAAGTGGCTGACCGCGCTGCATGCGCTGCCCATGTACCTCGGCCTCGATCTGCGCGGCGGGGTTCACTTCCTGATGCAGGTCGACATGAAGGCGGCCCTCACCAAGAAGGCCGAGTCGACCGCCGGCGACGTGAGGACGCTGCTGCGCGACAAGAACGTCCGCCATACCGGCATCACCCGCGACGGCGACACCGTCGTCGTGCGCTTTCGAGACCACGACACGCTCGTCGCCGCGCGCACCATCCTGCTCGACCAGCTCGCCGATTTCGACTGGCAGGAAAGCCTCGACGGCACCGACTGGAAGCTCACCGGCAAGCTGAAGCTCGACGCCGTCAAGCGCGTCCAGACGGCGGCGATCACGCAGAACATCACGACGCTGCACAACCGCGTCAACGAGCTCGGCGTCGCCGAGCCGGTGATCCAGCAGCAGGGCGCCGACCGAGTCGTCGTCCAGCTGCCGGGCGTGCAGGACACGGCCAAGGCGAAGGACATCATCGGCCGCACGGCGACGCTCGAGATGCGCATGGTCGACGACAGCGCCGAGGCGCGCGCCGCCGCCACCGGCGCCGGCCCGGTGCCGTTCGGCGACGAGCGCTACGTCGAGCGCGGTGGCGCGCCGCTGATCGTCAAGCGTCAGGTGCTGCTGACGGGCGAGAACCTCACCGACGCGCAGCCCGGCTTCGACGGCCAGAGCCAGGAGCCGGCGGTGCACCTCACGGTCGACGCGCGCGGCGCGCGGATCATGCGCGACACCTCGCGCGAGAACATCGGCAAGCGGATGGCGATCCTGCTCTTCGAGAAGGGCAAGGGCGAGGTCGTGACGGCGCCTGTCATCCGCGGCGAGCTCGGCAACCGCTTCCAGATCTCCGGCCGGATGAACACCGCCGAGGCCAACGACACCGCGCTGCTGCTGCGCGCCGGCTCGCTGGCCGCGCCGATGGAGATCATCGAGGAGCGCACGATCGGCCCGAGCCTGGGCGCCGACAACATCGCCAAGGGCTTTCGCAGCGTGATCTACGGCTTTTGCGCGATCGCCGTCTTCATGTGCCTGTACTACCGGCTGTTCGGGGTGATCTCGACGCTCTCGCTCGCCTTCAACCTGCTGCTGCTGGTCGCCGTGCTGTCGATGCTGCAGGCGACGCTCACGCTGCCCGGCATCGCCGCCGTCGCGCTCGCACTCGGCATGGCGATCGACGCCAACGTGCTCATCAACGAGCGCGTGCGCGAGGAGCTGCGCGCCGGCGCGTCGCCGCAGGCGGCAATCAACACCGGCTACGAGCGCGCCTTCGCGACCATCCTCGACTCCAACGTCACGACGCTGATCGCCGGCCTCGCGTTGCTGGCGTTCGGATCGGGTCCCGTTCGCGGCTTCGCGATCGTCCACTGCCTCGGGATCATGACCTCGATGTTCTCGGCGGTGATGTTCTCGCGCGGCCTCGTCAACTTCTGGTACGGCCGGCAGAAGCGGCTCAAGAGCGTCTCGATCGGCCAGGTCTGGAAGCCCGACACGGCGACCGTGCCCGCCAAGACCTGAGGCCTCCGGCCGCTCGCGTCGCACACGAACAGAGGCAACACTGAGATGGAGTTTTTCCGCATCCGGCGCGACATCCCGTTCATGCGGCATGCGCTCGTCTTCAACATCATCTCGCTGCTGACCTTCCTCGCCGCGGTGTTCTTCCTGGCCACACGCGGCCTGCATTTCTCGATCGAGTTCACCGGCGGCAACGTCATCGAGACGGCCTACGCGCAGCCGGCCGACCTCACCCGGATCCGCACGAGCGTCGATTCGCTCGGTCTCGGCGACGTGCTGGTGCAGAACTTCGGCAGCTCGCGCGACGTGATGATTCGCGTGCCCGTCCGTGGCGACATCAAGCAAGGCGAACTGGTCGCGCGCGTGTTCGACACGCTGTGCAAGACCGAAGGCGGCACGGTGAAGGTGAGGGACGGTCCGGTCGAACAGGGGCAGTCGGCGTCGCGCCAGGTCTGCACCACGGCGGCCGGTGCCGAGCCCGTGCGCCTGTCGCGCTCCGAGTTCGTCGGTCCGCAGGTCGGCAAGGAGCTGGCCCAGGACGGTGCGAAGGCGCTCGCCTTCGTCGTCATCGGCATCATGATCTACCTGGCCTTTCGCTTCGAGTGGAAGTTCTCGGTCGCGGCGATCGTCGCCAACCTGCACGACGTCGTCATCATCCTGGGCTTTTTCGCCTTCTTCCAGTGGGAGTTCTCGCTCTCGGTGCTCGCCGCCGTGCTCGCCGTGCTGGGCTACTCGGTGAACGAGTCCGTCGTCATCTTCGACCGGATCCGGGAGAGTTTCCGGCGCTATCGCAAGCTCAACACCCACGAGGTGATCGACCACGCGATCACGAGCACGATCAGCCGGACCATCATCACGCACGGCTCGACCCAGATGATGGTGCTGTCGATGCTCTTCTTCGGCGGCCAGACGCTGCACTACTTCGCGATCGCGCTCACGATCGGCATCCTGTTCGGCATCTACTCGTCGGTGTTCGTCGCCGCCGCGATCGCGATGTGGCTGGGCGTCAAGCGCGAGGACCTCATCAAGGCTTCGGGCAAGGAGCACGATCCGAACGACCCGAACGCCGGGGCGGTCGTGTAGAGTCGAAAGCGACTTTCTAAAAGACGATTCCGCACCCCGCCAAGACGCCCATGCCGACCCCCGCCAACCCGACGGCATTGGCGCAGCAGGCGCGACGGTCATATGTGGAACGGCTGCTCGGCGCTCTGCCGGGAGTCGTGCAGGCGATCGACCAGGGCGCCCGACTGCTCGCCGGCGCGGTCGCCGACCCCGGGATCGCGATGAAGCGGCGCGAGCTGATCCCGCTCCTCAACCCCGCGCTGCCGCTCTTCGAGAATGGCATGGCGACGCTGCTGCGCGCCGCCCTTTCCACCGGCACGGTGCCGCAGACTCGCCTGGGCGAACTGTCGCCGAGCGCCATGGCGTCGCGCGCCGGCGGCGACAAGCTGAGCCTGGTCGACGACGACACCATCGAGCACGAGATCCTCAGCTCGCGCCTGGCTCTGGCGATGATGGACCGGGCGTCGTGGGAGTTCACCGACCTGCGCTCGCGGATGAACAACCTCGAGGGCAAGGAAGAGCTCGAGGCCAACGACATCCTGCGGCCCCACGTGCTTGCCCGGATCGTCACGACCTCGTGGCTCGGTGCACCGCTCAGCTTCGACACCTGGCGTCTGCTGCAGACGGTCGTGCACGACGAGCTGTCGCTGTTCGCCGAAGAGGCGTACCACGAGACCAACCGATTCCTGCTGCAGCGCCACGTGCTGCCCGAGGTCGACCTGCGCCCCTTCATCCGGCGCACGACACACGATGTCGGCCGCGGTTCGCCGCTCTCGTCGGGCGGCGGCTTCGGCACGCCCACCGGCATGTCGCCGGGTGCGCCCTCCGAGTTCCAGTCGGCGTCGACGCGCGCCGCGAACGCGGCCACCGAGGTGGGCGAAGAGACCCGGCTGATGACGCGCGCGGCCGGACTGCCGCGCGGCGCCGACCAGGCCGAGGCCGTGCTCGGCCGACTGAACCGGCTCGTCGGTCGCCAGCTGCCCGATTTCGCCGTCACCTCGCACGCGGCCGTGCCGGCGTCGCCGCGCCTGAACGCGGCCATCGCCGAGGCGCAGGAAGGGGTCGCGCGCCGCCTCACGCCGACGACCACGGACGCCGCCGGCCGCGTCGGCATCAACACGCCGGCGATGCTCGAGGAGCTGCATCAGAGGAAGCAGGCGCTCAAGCAGGCCGCCTCCACGCCGGTCGAGCGGGCGACGATCGAGATCGTCGCGCTGCTCTTCCAGAGCATCCTGATGGAAGACGCGATCCCGGCGACGGTGCGCGTCTGGTTCGCGCGGCTGCAGATGCCGGTGCTGCGCGTCGCCGTGTCGGAGCCCGATTTCTTCGCCACCGTCGAGCATCCGGCGCGCCGCTTGATCGACCGCATGGGCTCGTGCGTGATGGGCTTCGACTCGGGCGGCCGCGCCGTCGGCGACCTCCTCGAGAAGGAGATCAAGCGCGTCGTCCAGGTCGTCGAGGCCTATCCCGACACCGGCCGGCGCGTCTTCCAGACCGTGCTCACCGAGTTCGAGAAGTTCCTCGAGCACTACTTCAAGAACGAGAACGAGGCGTCGAAGAAGGGCGTCTCGCTCGCGGCGCAGGTCGAGCAGCGCGAGACGCTGGCAATCCAGTACACGATCGAGCTGCGCAAGATGCTCAACGACGTGCCGGTACAGGAAGGCGTGCGCGAGTTCCTGTTCCAGGTCTGGGCCGACGTGCTCGCGACAGCGGCTGTCAAGAGCGGCAATCCGGAGGCGACCAAGGACATGAAGCGCGCCGCCGCCGACCTGATCTGGTCGGCGAGCGCCAAGGTCTCGCGCGCCGAGCGAGCCGAAGTGATCCGGCGCCTTCCGCCGCTCCTGAAGACGCTGCGCGACGGCATGGACGAGGCCGGCATCCCGCTGCCCAAGCAGGACGAGCACATCCAGCGCCTCAACAACTCGCTCGCCGCGGCCTTCACGGCCAAGGCCGCGGCGATCTCGCACGAGCGCCTCGAGGAGCTGATGGGCCGCCTCGAGACGCTCGAAGAACTGCTGCCCGAAGCCGAAGACGTCGACATCGACGAGGCGCTCGTGATGGACCTGTCGGGCCACGAGACGTCCGAGCTGGAGGTCGTCGGCGAAGGCGGCTCGATGCCGACGCCGGCCATGCTCGCCTGGGCGCGCGAGCTCCAGGTCGGCAGCTGGTACATGCTCGACTACCGCAACCGGAACGAGCCGGTGCAACTCGCCTGGCAGGGGATGCGGCGACAGCTCACCCTCTTCGTGTCGCCCCAGGGCCGCGGTGTGCTGTTCCAGCAGCACCGCCTCGCGGCCTTTCTGCAGGCGGGACTTCTGGTGCCGGCGCAGGACGAGGCGCTCACCGTGCGCGCGACGCGCAGCGCGATGGCCAAGCTCGACGGCGACCCGAGCCGGCTGCTGAACTAGCTGAAACCGGACAGTCCTGTCCGGTTTCAGCGCGTTCGTTCGACGGAACCTGCGGTCCGTCAACTCACGCTCGTGAAAGTGGACAGGCTGTCCACTTTCACAGACAGCAAGTTGAGGGACGGAACGTCCCTCGAACGCCGCGTCAAGAAACCGGACGCCAGGCGTTCGGTTTCGAGCTAGTGGATGAGCCGGTCTTCCTCGTCGACGAAGAGCTCGTCGAGGATCAGCGCATCAGGCTCCTCGCCCAGGCTCCAGAAGACCATCAGGACGATGATCTTCAGGTCCTCGAGGTCGAGCGGGCCGCCGGGGATGGCGCTGGCGCGGTCGATCACCATCTCGCGCATCGGCGGCGGCAGGACGCCGGCCGACTCGAGGAAGGCGATGAAGCCGATCGACTGCTCGCCAAGATGCTCCTGCTCGCTCGCGGCGTAGACGCGGATGCTCTCGGCCTGCTGCTCGCCGACCCTTGCCTGGGCGACGGCGGCGACGCCGTCGAGCCACGACAGCGCATCGGCGATCTCGTCGGATTCGAAGCCGACCGAGGTGAGCTTGCGGGTCAGCTGCTCATGGCCCGGACAGGCGTCCGGCCGCCAGTAGTTCTCGTAGAGGTACACCAGCACGTCGAACATGAAAACACTATACCGCAGCGCTTTTGCCCAGTCGCCCGGCGTGGATGAACGGGTCGGTACGAGGCACCGCGCCGGCGGCCCGGAGTCAGGCCCGCTCGACGCGCTGGAAGAGCTGCCCGGCCAGGCGTGCGACGCGTCCCTGCAACTCGAGGTCGAGCAGCTTCGCCGACAGCTCGGCGGCGCTTCGGCCGGTGCGGCCGATGAGGGCGTCGAGACCGATCGGGTCGTAGCCGAGCGCGTCGAGGATCGGGTCTTTGGTCCTGCCTTCGAGCGCGGCGTCGGTGACGGCGTCGGCCGGGCTGGCGGTCGCCGACGCCACGCCTGGCAGCTCGTCGACGATGTCGGCGGCGCTGTCGACGAGCTTGGCGCCCTGCTTGATGAGCGCATGGCAGCCGCGCGCCTGCGGCGAATGGATCGATCCCGGGATCGCAAACACGTCGCGGCCCGACTCGGCGGCCAGGCGGGCGGTGATGAGCGAGCCCGACGCGAGGGCGGCCTCGACCACCAGCGTGCCGCGGCCGAGCCCGGCGATGATCCGGTTTCGGATCGGGAAGTGCTCGGGCAGGGCGGGGGTTCCGACGGCGAACTCGCTCACCACGAGCCCGTCGGCGGCGATGCGCGTGGCGAGAGCACGGTGACGGGTCGGATAGACACGGTCGAGCCCGGTGCCGACGACGGCGATGGTGCCCGATCCGCCTTCGAGCGCGCCCTCGTGCGCCGCCCCGTCGATGCCGAGCGCCAGCCCCGAGACGACGACCCAGCCGGCCCGGCTCAGATGGCTTGCGAAGGCGCGCGCGTTCTCGAGGCCCTGTGCCGTCGGGTTGCGGCTGCCGACGATCGCGATCGCCGGTCGCTGGAGCAGCTCGATGCGGCCATGCGCGTACAGAAGGAGTGGTGGATCGGCACTTTCCAGCAGGATCTGCGGATAGCGCGGATCGCCGACGACGACGACATCGCGAGCGCCGCCGGTGTCGGAATCGAGCCAGCGCCAGGCGGCGTCGCGCCGCGCCTCGAAATGCTCGGGCGCACGTTCGAGTGCGCCGGCCGCGGCCGGTCCGACCACCGATGCGCGCTCGGCTGTCTGCGCGTCGAGCACGGCCTCCGCCGAGCCGAAGCGCGCCAGCAGCGCGCGTGCCGCCGCGCGGCCGACGCCCGGGGTGTCGAGCAGCCGAAGCCAGGCGGAGAACTCATCGCGATCGATCATGTCGGCATCGTCGCCGGCCACGACGGCGGGCGGGGACGGAGGACATTTTCGCGCGGACCGCGTGCCGGGCGGCGGCCCCTGCCGGTGCGCCCCGACGGGGGATCAGGACGTCCGGATCAGGGCTGGGTGAAGCGGTCGCCGGGGGCGACGGGCTCCTTTACCGACAAGATCAGCGCGTACGACATGCGGCTGAAGACGCGGAACACGAACAGCACGCCGTGACGCTCGTCGGGCAGCTTGATCTTGGTGCGGCTCTTGTCGGTGGGATCGACGACGGTCTTGCCGTCGCGATAGAGCGCAAGCACGTGGCCGCGCTCGATGCCGTCGACCGCGCCCTTGTTGAGTGCCACGATCTGGTTCTGGCCGGCGGTGAGGCTGTCGCCGTAGATCGAGACGATCTGGCCCGAGATCGGCGCGGCCGGCGGATGCGGCGCGTAGTTCGTGTATTCGCGCACCGGCACGGGAGCGAGGCGATCGCCGATGCCGGCTTCCTGGCGGATGCTCGTGATCGTGAAGGTGGCGGGCACGATCTCGGCCTTGCCGTCGGCGCCGGTCCGGGTCTCGCCCTGGACGGCGTATTCGGACGCGCCGACGTAGGTCGCCTCGTAGCCGAGGATTTCCTTGGTTGTCGGATCGCGCAGCGGGCGCGGCTCGCGGAAGATCCGGAACTCGTGCTCGGCGCCGATCTCGCCGCGCACGTACGCCGTGTCGCCGCGCGAGAGGAGCACGCGGCCCTCCTGGGTCGCGACGATGCGCGGCGCATTCGCCAGCTCGTTCGTCTCGAAGATCACGGCTTCGTTGAGAAACGGCTCGATCAGGTTGAAGGGGATCGACGCGATGCCGTCGAGTGCGACCGAGCGCGAGCGGACACGGGGCGAGAGGCGCGCATCGCCGGCGCCGCCGACGGGCTGGCCCATGCGCAGCCGGGCGCGGCCGTTCGACTTGTCGAGGAAGAGCGTCTGGCCCGGAAAGATGAGGTGCGGATTCCTGACCTGGTCGAGGTTCATGCCCCAGAGCTCGGGCCAGCGCCACGGGCTCTTCAGGTACATCTTCGAGATGTCCCAGAGCGTGTCGTGGCTCTTGACGGTGTAGATGTCGGGCGCGTTCGGGTTGATCTCGGACAGCGGCACGCCGGCCTCGGCGGTCTTCTGCGCCGTGGCGCGCTGCTGCGGCGTGATCGGGAAATGCGGCTCGGCGGCGAGCGCGGTCGCGGCGACGAACATGGAGCCGAGCCCGAGAAGGGCGAGTTGCCGAAGAACGGGCGCTGCGGGGAGAATTCGACGGCTCATGCAGGAAGTCTCGTGGAGCGAGGCGGGGGCCTTCGCGTGGACGATCCGAAAGGTCTTCCGCGCTGGCTCAAATGCCTTTCCGCGGTTCGGCCAAAATCTCATTTGGTTTCGCAGATTCTGCCCATAAAGCATTGATATCGCAACGAAAGTGCGCCATCTGCGAACCTCCTCGTGAGACCTTTCTCACCTCTTTTCGTTGCGCGGCATCCACATTCGCTCCGCCCTGAATCGAATCGTCACAAATGGCCAAGCTCGACATCCTTCGCTACCCCGATCCGCGCCTGCACAAGATCGCCCGTCCGGTCGACGCCGTCGATGGGCGCATCCGCCGTCTCGTCGACGACATGCTCGAGACGATGTACGGCGCCGAAGGCGTCGGCCTCGCCGCGACGCAGGTCGACCAGCACGAGCGCGTGATCGTCATCGACACCTCCGACGAGCACGACGATCCGCTCGTGCTCATCAACCCCGAGCTGATCGCCGCGAGCGACGAGATGGCAGTTTCGGACGAAGGCTGTCTCTCGGTGCCCGAGATCTACGACCGGGTCGAGCGGCACGCGCGGGTTCGCGTGCGCGCCCTCGACCGGTCGGGCTCGTCGCGCGAGTTCGACGCCGACGGGCTGCTCGCGGTCGCGGTCCAGCACGAGATGGATCACCTCGTCGGCAAGGTCTTCGTTGAGTACCTGAGCCCGCTCAAGCGCACGCGGATCAAGACGCGGATGCTGAAGAAGACGCGCGAAGAGGCCCGCGCCTAGCGAGCCCGCAGAGCTCGGCGTCCGCATGCGCATCGTTTTCGCCGGCACGCCGGAGTTCGCGCGCGTCGCGCTGGCGCGGATCCACCGCGCCGACTTCGAGGTCGCGCTCGTGCTGAGCCAGCCCGACCGGCCCGCGGGTCGCGGCCTGAAGCTCGTGCCCTCGGCGGTGAAGGCGTTCGCGCTCGAGCACGGCATCGCCGTCGCGCAGCCGAGGAGCCTGCGTCTCGACGGCCGCTTCGCCGACGACGCGGGCGCGGCGCGAGACGCGATCGCCGGCGCATCGGCCGACGCGATGGTCGTCGCGGCCTACGGCCTCATCCTGCCGCAGGACGTGCTCGATCTGCCGCGCCACGGCTGCCTCAACATCCACGCCTCGCTCCTGCCGCGCTGGCGCGGCGCCGCACCGATCCAGCGTGCGATCGAGGCCGGCGACGACGTCACCGGCGTCACGATCATGCAGATGGACGCCGGCCTCGACACCGGTGCGATGCTGCTCGGCGACTCGATCGCGATCGCCGCCGACGCCACCTCGGGATCGCTGCAGGCGCAACTCGCCGCGCTCGGCGCCGAGCGGATCGTCGAAGTGCTCGCGGCGCTCGCGGACGGCCCGCTGGTCGGCCGCGCTCAGGCCGACGCGGGCGTCACCTACGCGCACAAGATCGCCAAGAGCGAGGCGACGATCGACTGGCGCGAGCCGGCGGCGGCGATCGAGCGGCGCCTGCGCGCCTTCGACCCGGTGCCGGGCGCGCGCAGCACGGTCGAGGGCGAGACGATCACGTGCTGGCGCGGCACCGTCGTGCCGGGCGGCGGACGGCCCGGCGAGATCGTCGCGGTCGATGTCGGCGCGCTTGTCGTCGCCTGCGGCGAAGGCCGGCTCGCGCTCACCGAATTGCAGCGCCCGGGCGGAAGGCGCCTGGCGGCCGGAGACTTCCTGCGCGGGCGGGCGCCGCGCCTCGGCGCGGTTTTCGAGGCGCGACCCGAGAGCGTTCCGGGCTGAACGCTTTTCTCCGTTTCGCCGGCCTCAAGGTCCGCTTCGAGGCGCCGAAATAGCGGACGAACTCGCTCGTTTCGCCATGCGCCGTCCCGTCCTCGCCGCCCTCTTTGCCGTCTCGGCCATCGTCTCGCTCTCGGGCTGCGACATGCTGGGAATCGAGTCCCCCGAGAAGGTCGCCGCGGCGCGCGAGGCCGACGGCAAGGCCGTCGGCTCGGCGTGCCGCCACGCCGGCCGGGCCATCGAGGACTGTTTCGTGATCTACAAGAAGGCCGATCGCGCCGCGATCTTCGCCGGCTGGCGCGACATGAACGACTACATGCGCGAGAACAAGATCGAGCCGGTCGCGCCGCAGCTGCAGGCCCAGGCCAAGCCGTAGCGGGTCGCTCGCCGCGTCGGGGTCGCGCTCGCCACGCGACCGGTTCACGGCCTGACCTCGAACTCGCCGACCACCACCCGCTCGCCGCGCTCGCTGCGGACCCGGATCGTCGTGCGCCGGTCCTGCTGGGAGGCGCTGCCGAATCCGCTCGACAGCCACAGCATCAGGCCGGTGCCCGAGGTGAGCACCTGCTGGCGATGGCCGAAGAAGTTCGCCTCGACGCGGTACTTGCCCGGCTTGGCGGCCTTGAGGGCGAACTCCTCGGGCCCGTAGCCGCCGGTCGCGTCGCGCGTGATCGCGCCGCCCTGGCGCGAGGCGTTGTGGCCGTAGAAGACCTCCTCGCCGTTCGGGTCGATCACGTGCAGGTCGACGTCGGTGTTGTCCGCATCCCAGGCGAGGACGACGCGCACGGCCAGCGGCAGGTTCCTCAGCAGGCGCGGGTCGATCGCCGAGACGTCGACGGGCTGCTGCTCTCGGCGCGCCTTCTCGACGACGGCATTCATCTCGGTCAGCGCGATCAGGTCGACGTCGGGGAAGCGGCCGTCCCAGCTTCCGGTGGCGACCGCGTAGAGCTGCTCGACGGCCCGCTTCGGCTGCCCCGCGTCGGCCAGCGCCAGGCCGAGGTCGCGATGCGATTGCGGCTCGCCCGGCGCGAGCTCGAGGACGCGCTCGAAGATCGGCACGGCGAGCCGGGTCTGCCCGGCTTGCTGCAGTCGGTAGGCGAGCAGGCGCAGCACCTGGCGGTTCTGCAGATCCATCTCGGCCAGATTCGAGAGCACGCGCAGGCCGAACGCCGGCCGGCCCTTGGCGAGGAAGAACTCCGCTGCGTCGAGGAAGAAGCCGACATTGCCGGTGTTGGCGCGGCGCTCGTCGAAGTAGATCGCCTGCCAGTCCTCCGGCCGCGCCGACTGGAGCCGCTTGATCGCGCCGCTGGCATTCGCGGCCGGCGTGAGGGCGATCGAGATCGTCGTCGACGTCGCGTCGCCGCCGGCGCGCGCCTTCTTCCCGGCATCGAGCAGAGGGCCGTTGCTCGTGGCGAACGCCGACGGCGCCGGCGCGTTCGGCGCCTGGCGCGACGCGCGCGGGCTCTCGCGCTCGTCCTTGGCGACGCGCCCGTCGTCGCTCCGCTCGCGTCGCGCCACTTCGGCTGGCGCGGACAAGGTGCCGGCCGGACGCGCCTCGGTCTTGGCCACCTGCAGCGGCGCGACGAGGTCGTCCTTCGGGAAGTCGCGCGACCACCAGGCGACGCGCGCCTCGAAGCGACCGACGAGCCGCGCCAGGCGCGCCGCATCGCTGTCGACGCGCCGCCTTGCCGCCGCAGCAGCGAGCCGGTCGTACTCGGCGCGCAGCTCGGGCGGCGGCTCGATCCCGTGGCGGACGTAGTCGCCCACCTGCTCGAGCACGATCAGCGAGGTCTCGCGCGTGGCCAGCGCGAAGCGGCGGCCGATCTCGCGGATCCGCACCTTGTTCGTACGCGACTCGCCTTCGAGCGACGCGAGCGTGAGCCGAGCCCACTGCAGGGCCGCGAGGCGCGCGCCGCTCGTGTCGGCGCGGACCGTGACGACGCGCGCCGAGACCGCGCCGGCGCGGTCGCGCAGGCGCAGCGTCACCGCCGCGCTCGGCCCGGTGAGGATGCCGGCGACGACGACGCGGCCCGGCGCCGCGCCGGCCGACTGGACGACGATCTCCTTCGCGCCGACCGCGCTCGCGTCGACGAGCTGCGTGGCGCGCCTGAGCAGCGCGTCGGCCGCGCCCTGCGGGCTCATGGCGCCGAGGTCGATGCTGCGGCCGCCGCTCGCATCGGCAATCGCCTGCAGCGCCACCGGATCGGCACTGGCGGCGCCATGGACGGCGAACACGGGAATCGGAAACGCGAGCTTCCACGGCTCGCCGTAGGTCGCCAGTCCGTCGCTGAACCACAGCGCTTCAGCCGAGATGCCGTCGTGGTGGACGGCGCCGAGGTTCGATGCGCCGTCGTAGGTCGTCGCTTCGAGTGCCGCGCGCAAGACCCGCCAGTCGCCGCCGCGCACGTCGAAGCGCTCGGGCAGCGACACCGTGTCGGCGACACGAACGAGGTTGACCGTCGTCTCGCGCACCGCGGCGAAGTAGGCGTCGAGCAGGGCGAGCTCGCGGTCGAGCGGCCGGTTCGCGGCCGAGCCCGAGGCGTCCCAGACGAGCTGCACGCGGCGCGGCAGCGGACGCCGCGCGCTGCGGCCGTCGATCGGCATCTCGATCGTGAAGTAGGTCTGGCCGCCGTGCTCCCCGGTCGCGACCGTGACCGCGCCCGGCGCTGCGGCCGCTAGGCGCAGCACGAGCGGCGCGACCGGCAGGGCGACATCGGCGCCGCTGGCGTGCGCGACGTAGCCGCCGCCCGAGGCGCGCTCGAAGCGCAGGCCGAGCGTGCTCGCGCTCGCCAGCGCGGGCGCCGCCGTCGCGCCGGGCAGGCGAACGGCGAGATCGAAGGCGGCGACGCGATCGGCATAGCCGAGCGGGATGCGCAGCGAGCCCGAGGCCGCCTCGACGATCGTCAGCTCGACCGTGCGGGTCTTCCCCGGCGGCAGCGGATAGACGCGCAGCTCGTAGTTGTCGCCGACGGTCTTCTGCAGAAGACCCGGGTCGACGCGGCGGCGCGAGATGTCCTCGAAGACCTGCTCGGCGCGCGCCTTCTCGACCGGCACGGCGCTGCGCAGGCCGCCCTCGACGTCGAGCGCGAAGCCGCTCACGATCTGCCCCGGGGCGAGCGGGAACTGGAGCTTGCCTTCGAGCGTGCGCGCGTTGGGATTGAAGAAGACCATCCGCACCCGCGTCTCGGCGGCGCCGCCGGCGACCTCGACGTCGACCTTCAGCGACTCGAGCCGCACCGGCTGCTCTGCGCCGCTCACCTGCAGCACGGGAGGTCGCGCCACCGCGACGGGCCCGACCTGCGCATTGGCGGTAAAGGCCGCGAGCGCGGCGACGACGAGGACGAGGACGAGGAGGAAGAAGCGTACGGGCATGGCAGAGATCTCCGTGGGCCGCCGCGCCGAAGGGCGGGGCAGGCGACGGGTGATACGGGCCGGGCGACGGTTCGGGGTGAAATCGGTGCCCTGAGGCCCGAACGTAAAATGCACACCCTTCGACACCTCACCGATGAATGAACGTTCTCCGCTTCGCTGACCTGATTGCCGCCGGCAAGGTGTCGGGCCGCCGCGTCTTCATCCGCGCCGACCTCAACGTGCCGCAGGACGACGACGGCCGCATCACCGAGGACACGCGCATCCGCGCCTCGGTGCCGGCCATCGAGATGGCGCTTCGCGCCGGCGCGGCGGTGATGGTCACCTCGCACCTCGGCCGGCCGACCGAGGGCCAGCCCAAGCCCGCGGACTCGCTCGCGCCCGTCGTCGTGCGGCTCGGCGAGCTGCTGGGCCGCGAGGTCGCGCTGAAGAAGGACTGGGTCGACGGCGTCGACGTCGCGCCCGGACAGGTCGTCGTCCTCGAGAACTGCCGACTCAACAAGGGCGAGAAGAAGAACGATCCGGTGCTCGCGCGAAAGATGGCCGCGCTCTGCGACGTCTTCGTCAACGACGCCTTCGGCACCGCCCACCGCGCCGAGGCGTCGACCTACGGCATCGCCGAGTTCGCGCCGATCGCCTGCGCCGGGCCGCTGCTCGCCGCCGAGATCGACGCCATCACCAAGGCGCTCGCCCATCCGGCGCGTCCGCTCGTCGCGATCGTCGCGGGCAGCAAGGTCTCGACCAAGCTGCTCGTCCTGCAGAGCCTGGCGCAGAAGGTCGACCGGCTGATCGTCGGCGGCGGCATCGCCAACACCTTCCTGCTCGCCGAGGGCCTGCCGATCGGCAAGAGCCTCGCCGAGCCCTCGCTCGTCGGCGAGGCGCGCGCCGTGATCGAGGCCATGCGGGCGCGCGGCGCCGAGGTGCCGATCCCGACCGACGTCGTCGTCGCGCACGAGTTCAAGCCCGGCGCGACGGCGACGATCAAGGCCGCGGGAGACGTCGGCGCCGACGATCTCATCCTCGACATCGGCCCGCAGACCGCCGACCGGTTGGCCGCTGTGCTGAAGACAGCCGGCACGATCGTCTGGAACGGCCCGGTCGGCGTGTTCGAGTTCGAGGCGTTCGCCGAGGGCACGCGCGCCATTGCCCGCGCCATCGCCCGCTCGCCCGCCTACAGCCTGGCGGGTGGCGGCGACACGCTCGCGGCGATCGCCAGGTACGACATCGCCGACGACATCGACTACATCTCGACCGGCGGCGGCGCCTTTCTCGAGATGCTCGAAGGCAAGACACTGCCCGCGCTCGAGATCCTCGAGCGGCGCGCCGCCGAAATGGAGACCGCCGGATGAGCGAATCGAGTGTTCCTCGCGCCACCAAGATCGTCGCGACGCTCGGCCCGGCGTCGAGCTCGCCCGAGGTGCTGGAGCGGATGATCCGCGCCGGCGTCGACGTCGTCCGCCTCAACTTCTCGCACGGCACGGCGCAGGACCACATCGATCGCGCGACGCTCGTGCGCGAGGTCGCGAAGAAGGTGGGCAAGGAGGTCGCGATCATGGCCGACCTGCAGGGCCCGAAGATCCGCGTCGGCAAGATCGAGGGCGGCAAGACGATGCTCGTCGCCGGCGAGAAGCTCGTCCTCGACGCCGCCTGGACGGCGCTCGGCACGAGCGAGCGCGTCGGCCTCGACTACAAGGAATTGCCGCGCGACGTGCGTCCGGGCGACACGCTGCTGCTCAACGACGGCCTGCTCCGCCTGGTCGTCGACGCCGTGCGCGGCGAGGCCGTGCACACCACCATCGTCGTCGGCGGCGAGCTCTCGAACAACAAGGGCATCAACAAGGCGGGCGGCGGCCTCACCGCGCCGGCGCTGACCGCCAAGGACATGGAGGACATCAAGACCGCGATGTCGTTCCAGTGCGAGTACCTTGCGGTGAGCTTTCCGAAGAGCGCGACCGACATGGAGATGGCACGCCAGCTCGGCAACGTCGCCGGCGAGCAGTGGCGCCACAAGCCGCAGCTGATCGCCAAGATCGAGCGCAGCGAGGCAATCCCGGCGCTGGAGGCGATCGTGCGGGCGAGCGACGGGATCATGGTCGCGCGCGGCGACCTCGCCGTCGAGGTCGGCAACGCGGCCGTGCCGGCGCTGCAGAAGCGGATGATCAAGCTCGCCCGCGAGCACGACCGAGTCGTCATCACGGCGACGCAGATGATGGAGTCGATGATCGTCAACCCGGTGCCGACGCGCGCGGAGGTGAGCGACGTCGCCAACGCCGTTCTGGACGGCACCGACGCGGTGATGCTCTCGGCCGAGACCGCGGCCGGCCGCTACCCGGTCGAGACGGTCGAGATGATGAGCTCGATCTGCATCGAGGCCGAGCGCGCCGAGGAGATCTCGCTCGACGCCGGCTTCACCAACAAGACCTTCGGCCGGATCGACCAGTCGATCGCGATGGCCGCGCTCTTCACGGCCTATCACCTCGGCTGCAAGGCGATCCTGGCGCTCACCGAGTCGGGCTCGACCGCGCTCTGGATGAGCCGGCAGAAGATCCACGTGCCGATCTTCGGGCTCACCTCGCAGATCAAGAGCCAGCGGCGGATGGCGATGTACAGGAACGTCACGCCGCTCCTGATGCCCAACTTCGAGGACCGCGACACCGCGCTCGCCCACTCCGAGCAGATCCTCGTCGCCGCCGGCATCCTCAAGCCCGGCGACACCTACGGCATCACCTGCGGCGAGCCGATGGGCTACCCGGGCGGCACGAACATGCTGAAGGTGGTGCGCGTCGCCTGAGTTGCGCGGCGGTGGCCGCCGCTGGGCGCGCCGGACGGTGCTCAGTCGATCTTGATCGCGATGCCGGTGACGAACAGGGTGTCGCCCTTCTTCAGGCCGACCCCGGGATCGCTGTCGTAGCGGTAGGTCAGGCCCACGGTCAGGCTCAGAAGCGGCGTCATGGCCACGGCGACGCCGGAGTCGAACACGCCGCGGTAGCCGCCGCCCGAGCGCAGCGCCGGGTAGACGGTGAGCTTTTGATGCGCGGTCGTGGTGTCGGTCCACTTGTGGTTCGACTCCTCGGCCAGGAGCAGCTCGGCGCGGCCGTAGCGGGTGCGCAGCGCGCCGTTGACGTCGGCCAGGTCGACGTAGCGATCCTCGGTGTAGCCGACGCCGGCCGAGACGTCGAAGTTCAGCCGGTCGCTCCTGATCACGTGGCGGCCGACGCCGCCGTGCAGCGCGTAGCGAGCCGCGACGTTGGCGAAGGTGTCGCGCAGGAAGTCGGCGCTGCCGAAGCCGAACCAGACGGGCGTGAAGTCGCGGTCGTACTGCGTCCCGAGGGTGAGGTTCTCGGCTGTCGTCGTGCCGTCGTCGCGAGTCCAGAGTGCCTTGCCGCCGAAGCGCAGCTTGTCGCTCGCGCTCATGCGGATGCCTTCGCCGCCGACGTTGACGCTCGAGGCGCTGGTGTTGCCCGACGAGTAGGACGCGCCGGCGCCGAGCGCGTAGTGGAAGCGGTCGTCGGGCTTGACGGTGGCCTGGGCGGAGGCGAGAAGAGGGACAAAAGCGAAAGCGCAGAACGCGAGCGAGGCAAGGCGAAACGTCATCAGGAAGGGCTCCATGGATCCAGGGAGCGGCGAGTGTAGTTTCGGCCCGGGAATCAACACTCGCGAGTGCGATAAAGGGTTAACGCCGGGCCGAAGCCCCCTTTGCGGAACGCCGCCGATGAAGCGCGGCTACGGCAACCTGAGGTTGATCGCGGTGACGAACTCGGGGTCGCCGTTCTTCGCCGCCGCGTAGCCGTCGTAGCGCTGCAGGACGCCGAGGTCGATGCGGCAAAACGGCGACGCGACGATCGCCAGGCCGGTCTCGAGCGTCGTCCGCATGCTCTCGCCGGCGCGCAGGCCCGGCAGCACCGAGAACTTCTCGCGCAGCCAGGTGCGACCCCTCCAGCGGTGCTGCGACTCCTGGGTGAGGAGCACCGTCATGCCTTCGCTTCCCGTTTCGCCGACGGTGCGCGTCCAGAGCGCCCTGCCGCCGAAGCGCCAGCGGGCATCGGTCGTGGCCACCGCGCTCTCGGCGCCGAAATTGACGCTCGCGGCATTGGCGCCGGTGCTCGACGAGTAGCTCGCGCCCGCTCCGAGGGCGTAGCGCATCTGGCCGTCGGGCTTGAGCGCTGCGGCGATCGAAGCCGGTCCGGGCCCGGCGGCACCCGGTCGCAGCATCGCGACCTGGGCCGATGCGAGCATCGGCAGCGCGACGGCGGCACAGGCGACGAGCGGGCGGGACCAGGGCGGCATCGAAGCTCCAGGGCGAGGCGCTTGGGGGCACGATCGAGCGTCGCGTTCGCCCTGATTCTGCGGCGGCCCTGGCAGCGCGACACACCGTGAAGCGACAATGGCGTGATGGAAATCGCGCCGGCCGGACTGACGATCGAGGACGTGCGCGACGCCGCTTCGCGGCTCGACGGCGAGATCGGCGCAACGCCCTGCCTGGCCTCGCGCACGCTGTCCAAGATCTGCGGCTGCGAGGTGTTCCTGAAGTTCGAGAACCTGCAGTTCACAGCCTCTTTCAAGGAGCGCGGGGCCTTCAACAAGATGGCCCAGCTCACGCGCGAGGAGCGCGCCAAGGGCGTGCTCGCGGTCTCGGCCGGCAACCACGCCCAGGCCGTCGCGTACCACGCCGAGCGCATGGGCATCGCGGCGACGATCGTGATGCCGCGCTTCGCGTCGAGCGTGAAGGTCGAGAACACGCGCGGCTTCGGCGCCGAGGTCGTGCTGCAGGGCGACACCTTCGAGGATGCGCGCGTCGCCGGCCTCGCGCTCGCGGCCGAGCGCGGGCTCACCGTCGTCCATCCGTTCGACGACCGCGACGTCATCGCCGGGCAGGGCACGGTCGCGCTCGAGATGCTCGCCCAGCAGCCGTCGATCGACACGCTCGTCGTCGCGATCGGCGGCGGCGGCCTGATCGCCGGCATGGCGACGGCCGCCAAGGCGATCCGGCCCGACGTGCGCATCGTCGGCGTCCAGACCGAGCGCTTCCCGGCCGCCTGGAACGCCATGCACGATGGCCATCAGCAGTCGGGCCAGGCGACGATCGCCGACGGCATCGGCGTCAAGTCGCCGGGCGCGCTGACGCTGCCGATCATCCGCGCCCTCGTCGACGACGTCGTCCTCGTCTCCGAAGACGACATCGAGCAGGCGATGCTGATGCTGCTCGAGATCGAGAAGACCGTCGTCGAAGGCGCCGGCGCGGTCGGCCTCGCGGCCGTGCTGAAGGACAGCGCGCGATTCGCCGGCCGCAAGGTCGGGCTCGTGCTCTGCGGCGGCAACATCGAGCCGCTCGTCCTGGCCGAGATCATCGAGCGCGGCATGGTGAAGTCGGGCCGGCTCGCGCGCCTGCGCGTCAACGTGCGCGACGTGCCGGGCGCGCTCGCCGACATCGCCGCGCTGCTCGCCCGCCTCGGCGCCAACATCGACGAGGTCCAGCATCAGCGCGCGTTCACGTCGCTGTCGGTCGAGCGGGTGCAGATCGAGGTCGTGGTGCAGACCCGCGGCAGGGCGCACATCGAGAAGATCCTGAGCGCCATGCGCGAGCAGGGCTACGACGCCGAGCGCATCGGCTGAGGCATCTCACATCCCGTCGACGCGCTGGCGCCGCATCGCGCGCCAGAGGGCCAGGTCGTAGGCGATCTTGAGCGCGCCGCAGCCGACCAGCGGCAGCGCGACCAGGCCCGCGGCCAGGAGCGCGCCCGACAGCGTCGGGCTGAGCGCGGCGGCGAGGCTGCGCGGCACCGCGGTGAAGCTCGCGGCCGCGCCGCGCTCGGCGGGCGTGACGACGGCCATCACGTAGGCCGTGCGCGTCGGCACGTCCATCTGCGACAGCGCGCTGCGCACGAAAAGCAGGGCGAGGGCGAGCGGCAACGTCGGCACCAAGGCCGCGAGCACCAGGCAGACGTTGGCCGGCAGGTGGGTGAAGACCATCGTGTTGAGCAGGCCGATGCGCGCCGCGACATAAGGCGCCGCGAGCTGCGAGCCGGCGCTGAGCAGCCCGGTCCAGAAGAAGAAGGCGGCGGCCGCCGTCAGCGAGAAGCCGAAGCGCTCGAAGAGCCAGAGCGAGAGCAGCGAGTTGACGACCAGGCCGCCGGCAAACGCGTCGATGCTGAAGAGCGCCGCGAGCTGCACGACGACGCGGCGCGACGGGCCGAGCGGCGCCGTCGGTGCGGCCGCGGCATCGAAGCCGTCGGCAGGCAGGCGGCGGTAGAGCAGGAACACCGCGAGGCCCAGCACCGCGTAGAGCACGAACATCGCGCGCAGCGCGTCGATGCGGCTCAGGGCGCCGACGCGCACGAGGCCGTCGGGTGCCGCCGCGGCGAGCGCGCCGAGGGCGGCGAACGCGGCGCCCACGACGCTGTAGCGCGCGAACAGGGCGACGCGGGCGCTGCCTTGCGCCGCATGCGCCAGGCGCGCGTGCTCGAGCGGCAGGAAGACGCTGACGTCGCCCGAGCTGGGGTTGAGCGTGCCGACGAAGGCGACGAGCAGAAGCGGCCAGAACGAGGCGACGCCGGCGAAGGCGATGCCGGTCGCGGCCATCAGCAGCGCGGCGCTGCGGAGCAGCCGTCGCGTCGTCGCGCGATGGCCCCATGCGCCGACCGCGAGCGTCGCCAGGGCCGAGCCGAGCATCGTCGCGGTGCTGAGGATGCCGACGTCGAGCGTGTTCAGGCCGAGCGCGAGGAGGTAGGCGGGCAGGAGCAGCGCCATGTAGCCGTCGGCGAACGCGCGCAGCGACCGGGCGGCGAGCAGCGGCCACGCCTCGGCGTTCGTCCCGCGCGGCACGAGCCAGGCGACCAGCCATGGCGTGGGTGGCGAGAGAGGCTCCACGGGTGCGCCGTTCATGCCGGCATTACGGCACGAAAGGCGACGCCTGCCGCGGCCGTTCCGCCAGAATCGGCGTCGCCCGATCCTCCGCCACGCCATGCAACGACGCGCTCTCCTCCTGACCTCGGCGTCGCTGCTGGCCTTCGAGAGCTCTCTCATGGCCGCCCCACGAAGCCCGGCGACATCGCTCGCCGCCGAACAGCCCGGCGCCGCCGAGCTCGCGCAGGCGATGTCCGCCGGGCGTCTGACCTCGGAGCGCCTGGTGCGCGACTGCCTCGCGCGCATCGCTGCGATCGACCGCGCCGGGCCGAAGCTGCACAGCGTCATCGAGCTCAATCCCGACGCGCTCGCGATCGCGAAGGCGCTCGACGCCGAGCGCCGGGCCGGCAAGGTGCGCGGGCCGCTGCACGGCCTGCCGGTGCTCGTCAAGGACAACATCGCCACCGTCGACCGCATGAGCACCAGCGCCGGCTCGCTTGCGCTCGACGGCGTGCGCGCTCCGCGCGATGCCCATGTCGTCAAGCGCCTGCGCGACGCCGGCGCGGTGATCCTCGGCAAGACCAACCTGAGCGAGTGGGCCAACATCCGCTCGACGCGCTCGGTGAGCGGCTGGAGCGCGCGCGGCGGCCTGACCCGAAACCCCTACGCGCTCGACCGCAACACCAGCGGCTCGAGCTCGGGCACCGCGGCGGCGCTTGCCGCCGGGCTGGCGCCGCTCGGCGTCGGCACCGAAACCGACGGGTCGATCGTCTCGCCGTCGTCGATCTGCGGCCTGGTCGGCCTGAAGCCGACGGTCGGCCGGATGAGCCGCGACGGCATCGTGCCGATCTCGCACACCCAGGACACGCCCGGCCCGATGACGCGCAGCGTCGCCGACGCCGCGCTGCTCTACGCGGCGATGACTGGCCGCGACAGCGCCGACGCCGCGACCGCGGCCGCGCCGCCCGAAGGCGCGATCGCCTTGCCCGCCGACGCGCTTCGCGGTGCGCGTCTCGGCGTCGCCCGCGCCTACTTCACCGGCTTCGACGAGGCCGATGCGCTGATCGAGAAGGCGATCGTCGACCTGCAGCGGCTCGGCGCCGAGATCGTCGACCCGGTCGACCTGCCGGCGGCGACCTACGGCGATGCGGAGCTGCGCGTCCTCCTCTACGAGCTGAAGGCGAACCTGCCGAAGTACCTGGCGACGTTCGCGCCCGACGCGAAGATCCGGACGCTTGCCGACGTCATCGCCTTCGACCGCCTGCACCAGGATCGCGAGATGCCGTGGTTCGCGCAGGAGCTCTTCGAGAAGGCCGAGGCTTTCGGCGGCCTCGACGCCAAGGAGTACCTCGACTCGCTCGCCGAGTGCCGCAAGGGCGCGCGCGACGAAGGCATCGACCGCGTCATGAAGGCGCATCGCCTCGATGCGCTGATCGCCCCGACCGGCGGCCCGGCCTGGCTCATCGACCCGGTCAACGGCGATCACTCCGTCGCCGGCTTCTCGTCGCCCGCGGCGGTCGCGGGCTATCCGCATCTCACCGTGCCGGCCGGCTTCGTGCGCGGCCTGCCGATCGGGCTCTCGTTCGTCGGGCCGGCGTGGAGCGAGGTGCGGCTGCTCGCCTTCGGCCACGCCTACGAGCAGGCGACGATGCACCGGCGCGCGCCGACGTTCATCAAGCGAAGCACGCCGACGTGACGCGCATCGCCATCGCCGCCGCGCTCCAGGAAGAGCTCGGCGCGCTGCTTGCCGCGATGCCCGACGAGCAGCCGGTGCGCCTGGCCGGGCGCGAGTTCTGGGTCGGCCATCTCGACGGCCACGACGTGGTGGTCGCGCTCTCGCGCGTCGGCAAGGTCGCGGCGGCGATGACGGCGACGCTGCTGGTTCACGAGTTCGGCGCGAGCCATGCGATCTTCACCGGCACCGCGGGCGGCCTCGACGAGCGCGCGCGCGTCGGCGACGTCGTCGTCGCCAGCGCGCTCCTGCAGCACGACATGGACGCCTCGCCGCTCTTTCCGCGCCACGAGGTGCCGCTCTACGGCACCGATCGTTTCGCCTGCGACGTCGTCCTGTCGGACGCGCTCGCCGATGCGGCCCGCGCCGCGCTCGACGATGCGACGAGACCGGGCAACGGTCGCTCCGGCGATGCGGCCGGCCTGAGCGCCGCCGATCTGATTCCTTTCGCGATCTCGACGCCGAAGGTGCACGCCGGCCTCGTCGTCAGCGGCGACCGCTTCGTCGCCAGCGCCGCCGAGGCCGCGGAGCTGCGCCGGCGCCTGCCCGACGCGCTCGCGGTCGAGATGGAGGGCGCGGCGCTCGCCCAGGTCTGCC
>JBBSBZ010000010.1:0-28719 GCA_038250795.1 Burkholderiales bacterium
ATCGATGAAGGCGGACATCGCGGTGCGCATGCCTTTTTGCGCGCGGTAGGCGTCGGCGCCGAAGCTCGGCTCGAACGCCTCGAGGGGCGTCGGCACGGGCGAGAAGGTGTTCGTCTCGTGGTTCAGGCGCGCGATCAGGATCTTCATGCGGCGACTCCGGCGCTGCGCAGCATCGAGTGCAGCAGCACGTTGCAGCCGGCTTCGAGGTGCTCGGGGCGGGCATCCTCGATCTCGTTGTGGCTGATGCCGCCCGCGCACGGCACGAAGATCATCGCGGTGGGCGCCAGGCCCGCCAGGTACACCGCGTCGTGGCCGGCCCCGCTGACGATGTCCATGGTGCTCAGGCCGAGCGCCGCCGCGTCCTCGCGTACGCCTTCGAGCAGCGCCGGCGTGAAGGGCTGCGGCGGGAAGTAGACGACCTGCTCGACCTCCACCGTGAGATCGCGGTCGTGGGCCAGCTCGGCGCAGAACGCGCGCAGCGCCGCGTCCATCGAATCGAGCGTCGCGTCGTCGGCCGCACGCAGGTCGACGCTCATGCGCACCCGGCCCGGGATGACGTTGCGCGAGTTCGGGAAGACCTCGAGCGAGCCGACCGTGCCGCGCGCGTGGGGCGCACGCTCCAGCGCGAAGCGGTTGACCGCCTGCACCAGGGCGCTGGCCGCCAGCAGCGCGTCACGACGCAGCGCCATCGGAGTGGGCCCGGCATGCGCTTCCATGCCGTGCAGCGCGACGTCGTACCAACGCTGGCCGAGGGCACCCTGGACGACGCCGATCACCCGGTCGTTGGCCTCCAGCACCGGGCCTTGCTCGATGTGGGCCTCGAAGTAGGCGCCGACCGGCGTCGGCTCGACGGTCTCGCCGCAATAGCCGATCCGTGTCAGCGCCTCGCTCACGCTGATGCCCTGCCCATCGCGCTGCCCGAGCGCATGCTCGAGCGTGAAGGCGCCGGCGAACACGCCCGAGCCCATCATCACCGGAACGAAGCGCGAGCCCTCCTCGTTGGTCCAGACCACCACCTCGAGCGGCGCTTCGGTCTCGAGACGGGCATCGTTCAGGCTGCGCAGCACCTCGAGGCCGGCGAGCACGCCGAAGTTGCCGTCGAACTTGCCGCCGGTCGGCTGGGTGTCGATGTGACTGCCGGTGAGGACGGCCGGCAACCGAGCGTTGCGGCCGGGGCGGCGCGCGAAGATGTTGCCGATCGCGTCGATACGCACGCTGCATCCGGCCGCTTCGGCCCAGCGCACGAACAGGTCGCGCGCCTGGCCGTCCAGCTCGGTGAGCGCCAGGCGGCACACTCCACCCTTGGGCGTGGCGCCGATGCGGGCCAGCTCCATCAACGAGTCCCACAGTCGCTCGCCGTTCACCCGCAAGGCTTGCGCACCGGTCACGCGCGAGCCCTGCGCGGCATTGGGCCTCTCGGCTTCCATCGAGGTATTCATGCATGCTCTCCTTTGGCATCGGCCAGCCCGACGCCCAGATAGCGATCCTTGAGCGCATCATCCGCGATGAATGCGGCGTTGGTGTCGCCGTACACGATTGCCCCCTGCTCGACGATGTAGTGGCGGTCGGCGAGCTGAGTGCAGACCTCCAGGTTCTGCTCGACCAACAGGATCGTCACGCCAGCGTCCTTGATGATCCTGAGCTGGGCGACGATCTCCTCGACGATCACCGGCGCGAGCCCTTCGACCGGCTCGTCGAGCATCAGCAGCTTCGGGTCGTTCATCAGCGCCCGCGCGATGGCCAGCATCTGCTGCTCGCCGCCCGAGAGCTCGGCGCCCCCGTTGCGGCGCCGCTCCTGAAGGCGGGGAAAGATGCGATACACATCGGCGAGCTGCCACAGAGACGACTTGCGCTGGCCGAGCAGCAGGTTCTCCTCGACGGTCAGCAGCCTGAAGATGCCGCGATGCTCGGGCACGAAACAGACCCCGCTGCGCGCGATGCGGTGTGGCGCCAGGCCCTGCACATCCTGCCCGTCGAAGGTCACGCGGCCGCCGCTCGGGCGGACCACGCCGGCAATGCACTTCAGCGTGGTCGTCTTGCCCGCGCCGTTGCGTCCGAGCAGCGTGACGAGCTCGCCCGCGTCGACGTGCAGCGAGATGCCTTGCAGCACATGACTCTTGCCGTAGTGGGCGTGGAGCTGCTCGAGCTCGAGCATCATCGGATCGTCTCCGCGCGGCCGGCTGCGGCCCCCGCCAAAGCGCCTCGGAAGTCGCCTGGCTGGCCGCTTGCGGCTCGATCGCTCACGCCGCCTTGCCCCCGGTGATCATGTTCCCCAGATAGGCGGCGCGCACGCGGTCGTCGCGGCGAATGTCCTGCGGCAGGCCTTCGGCCAGCACGCGGCCGAGCTGCATGACGGTGATCGTGTCCGAGATATCCATGACGATGTTCATGTTGTGCTCGATCAAGACCACCGTATGCTCGTCGCGCAAGCTGCGGATCAGCTTCTTCATGCCCTCGATGTCGTCGATCCCCATGCCCGAGGTCGGCTCGTCGAGGAAGATCGCCTTCGGTCGCGCGGCGAGCGCCATGCCGACTTCGAGGCGCCGCTGCTGCCCGTGCGACAGGGTCCCCGCCACGTTGCCGGCAAAGCTTTGCAGACCGACGCGCTCCAGCACCTTGCCAACCGTTTCGGCATGGGCGCGCGCTCCGTCGGGGGGGCTCCAGCAGTTCATGGCTCCGGCCGGTGCCGTGCCTTGTGCGGCCAGGCGCAGGTTCTCTCGCACCGGCAGGCTCAGGAAGAGGCTCGTGACCTGGAAAGAGCGCGCCATGCCGCGCCGGACACGCCGGTAATCGGGCTCGCGCGTGACATCGTGGCCGTCGAACAGGATGCGCCCGCCGCTCACCGCCTTGGTGCCGGTCAGCATGTGGAACAGCGTCGTCTTGCCGGCACCGTTCGGCCCGATGACCGAGTGCACGCTGTGGGCCCGCACCTTCAGGTTGACCCCGCTGAGCGCTGCGAACTTGTCGTAGCGCTTGTAGACATCGACGGCCTCGATCAGGAAAGGGCCGCTCATCGCCCGACCTCCGGGCGACGCACCAGGCGCCAGAGCTGCTCGCCCAGGCCCCAGAGGCCGCCCTGCATGGCCAGGCTGACGACCATCAGCAAGACGCCCAGCAGCATCAGCCAGCGCGGCCACAACGCCGAGAGCCAGTCCGACATCAGCAGATAGAAGGCCGAGCCCAGCACCGACGCGAACAGGTTGGAGGTGCCGCCGATCACCGTCATCACGAGGATTTTCTCGCTGGTGTGGTACTCGACATTCGAGAGCGGCGCCACGCCGGTCATCATCGCGTGGAGCGCGCCGGCCAGGCCGGTCACCGCACCGGAGATCACGAAGGCGCGCAGCTTGAGCTGCTTGAGGTCGTACCCGACCGCAGCGGCCCGCTCGGGGTTGTCGCGGACGGCCAGCAAGGTGCGGCCAAAGATCGAATGCTCGGTGCGGTGCATCAGCCAGAACACCAGCATGAAGACGACGGCGACGAAGCCGTAGTACTGCCAGGGCGTCTCCAGCGGCCACAGCGTACGGCCCATCAGCGTGATGGCGGGACGCGGGATGTCGAGCAGTCCGTTGTCGCCGCCGGTGATCCCGGGGATCGAATACGCAACGAAGTACACCATCTGCGCCAGACCGAGGGTCAGCATCACGAAATAGACCCCGCGCTGGCGGATGGCGATCCAGCCCACCACGGCGGCGCCGAGTGCGCCGGCGGCCACGGCACAGAGCAGCGCGAGTGGCATCGGCACGGGCCAGCGCGTCAACAGCAGCGCCATCGTGTAGCTGCCCAGGCCGAAGAAGACGCCCTGGCCGAACGAAAGCAGCCCGGCGTAGCCGAGCAGGAGGTTGCAGGCCATCGCGGCCAGCGCGAAGATCAGCACCTCGCTTGCGAGCGAGCCCGATCGCATGAACAGGGGCATCCCCAGCACCCCGGCCAGCGCCAGCAGCAGGACAGCGTGCTTCCTCATGGCCGCCGACATGCCGTCATCCGCTGCGCCCGAGCAGCCCGTGCGGCAGCAACAGCAGCACGGCCACCATCGCGACGTAGATCATCAGGTGCGCGCCGGGAGGCCAGAGGGTGCTCATCACGCTCTGCAGGATCCCGATCAGCAGCCCGCCCACCAGGGCCCCGCCGAAGCTGCCCATCCCCCCGACGACCACGACGACGAACGCGACGCCCAGGGCCTCGATGCCCATGAAGGGCTCGGCGCCACGGATCGGAGCGGCGAGCACGCCGGCCAGTGCAGCCGTGGCCGCGCCGAGCGCGAACACCAGGCTGAAGATGCGAAAGACGTTGATGCCCAGCAGCGACACCATCTCGGTCGACTCGCTGCCGGCGCGCACCGCGCTGCCGAGCCGTGTGCCCTCCAGCACGTACCAGAGCAGCACCGCCAGGACCGCGGTGAAGGCGATGACGAACAGACGGTACTTGGGGTACACGAAAGACCCCCACATCACCACGCCTTGGAGCGACTCGGGCGCGGCAACGCTGTCGCCGAGCGGCCCCCACACCACGATCACGAGCTCCTGGATCACCAATGCCAGACCCACGGTGACGAGGATGTGGAACTCGTGCGGCTTGGCGTAGACGTGACGCAGGATCACCTTCTCGGTCAGCCAGCCCAAGGCCCCCACCGCCAGCGGAGCCACCAGCAGCGCGAGCCAGAAGCTGAGGCCCCAGCGCGTCACCTGGAAAGCGACGTAGGCGCCAAGCAGATAGAACGCACCGTGCGCGAAGTTGACGAAGCGCAACAGGCCGAACACGATCGACATGCCGACGGCCAGCAGGAAGTACAGCATGCCGATGCCGATCCCGTTGACGGTCTGGAGCAGGTAGATGTTCATGCAAGGTCGCCGCTACGCCTGGCCAGCAGCCGCGGCCCGCGCCAGCTCGCGCTGCAACTCCGGCGAAAAATCCAGGGCTGTCCGGTTCGCGCCGCGTGCTGGCGGCGCGGCCGTCAGCTCATCTTGCAGCCGGCCGCTTCCGGCGAGAGGAAGGATCGGCCCGAGCTGATCAGGTCGACGTAGTCGTCCTTGTTCTTCATCGCGGACTTGCTCTTGCCCTTGAGGAGGTAATAGTCCTTCAGCACCTGGTGGTCGGCCTTACGAACCTCTTCTTCGCCGGTGAGGCCCTGGTATTTCAGGCCCTCCAGCGCGCCGATCACCGACTTCGGGTCATCGCTGCCGGCCTTGACGATGCTGTCGAGAAGCAGCTTGGTGCAGATGTACGAGCCGGCCAGGCTGTAGTTCGGGTTGCCATGGAGGGTGGCGTTCGTGCGTTTCACCAGGTCTCGGTTCAGCGCGGAATCGACGGTATGCCAGTACTGCGCGCCGAAGTAAACGTCCTCGCACACGTCGGCACCGAGGGACTCGAACTGTTCCAGCCCCGAAGCCCAGGCGATCAGGATCGTCATGTTCTTCTTCATCCCGAAGTTGACGGCCTGGCGCAGCGTGTCGGACGATTGCGAGCCGAAGTTCAGCAGCAGCAACACATCGGGCTTGGCGGCCATGGCATTCGTCAGGTAGCCGCTGAACTCCTTCTCGGCCAGCGAGTGGTAGCTGTTGCCGACGTGCTCGAGGCCTTTCTCCTTGAAGATGTTCTTCGCCGCCGAGAGCAGCCCCTCGCCGAAGACGTACTGCGGCGTGATCGTGTACCAGCGCTTGGCCTTGGGCATGGCCGCGAGCAGCGGCCGGACGGTTTGCTCGATGGCGCCGAAGGTCGGCACCGACCAGCGGAAGGTCGCGTGGTTGCAGTCCTTGCCTGTGATCTCGTCGGCGCCGGCGGTAGTGATGAAGACACCGCCCGACTTCTCGAGCTGCTTGCCCATGGCGAGCGCTTCGGACGAAAGGATGCCGCCGGCGAAGAAGCGGATGCTGTCCTGCTGGAAGGCCTCCTGCACCTTGCGCACGGCCGTCGCAGGCTTGCCCTCGGTGTCGAGCACGGTGTAGGCCAGCGGATGCTTCAGCGCAGTTCCGTACTGCTCGATCGCGAGCTTCATGCCGAGATCGGCGAACTTGCCGTTGGCGGCGAACGGACCCGACATCGGCACCGGGCAGCCGAAGCGGATCGGCCCGGCGGCCTGGCCAAACGCGGTGCTCGACAAGCCCAGCGTGCCCGGCAACGCGCCGAGGGCCGAAAGTTGGAGCAGTTGGCGTCGTTTCATCAGGTGTCTCCAGAGAGTGGTTGGCCAGTGCGCAACCGTGCGCGGCTCGATGGTGTCGGATGGGTCGTCGCAATATATACGCTCGACAGGCAGTGACGCTGGCCGTCAAAGGAAGCCGTGGTCTGGCCTATCACCGCGCTGCCGCCCGGGCTCTGTGCAGCGTCGGCGAGTGAGGGGAGACCCTGCCTTGCGGCGCCGGAGCCGGTGCAAGGGGATCCTACTCGGCCCGGTCCGCTTGACGACCTGCCTTCGCGCAGGACCGGACGACTCAGCCGCCGGCGAGAAGGCCGGCGCTGGCGGCGGCGAGCGTGAGCACGACGGCGAGCCAGAGCAGGCGCGCCCAGGGCGGCTCGACCCTTCCGGTGTCGATCCGCAAGGCCGCGAACGTGGAGTCCGAGAACTGCATGGCTTCACGATAGATGAGGGCGATGCGTTCGTGCATCCTCTCGCTTGCGGACGTCCCCGTGACGCGCTATTTCGTCACGCAACAAAGTCACTGCCCACGCCTGCGCGTCGGCGTGCGCCTGCCCGGCACGCGCTCAGGGTCGGTCGTACCGATGGAAGATCGGCGCTTCGAGCGGGTTCGCGCCGCCGCGTGGCTCGACGAGCTTCGGCGCCTCGGCGTGGAGCTTGGCGATCAGCCGCAGCTTCTCGAGCTCCCGCGCCTTCGCCCTGACGGGGTCGACGCGTGGAGCAGGCAACAGGGCGTCTGCAGCCCGGGCCGTCACGGCGATCGAACCGACGATCACACAGCAGAGGAAGAACGGAATTCGCCGGCGGGCCACGCCCGCTTATCGGCCGCAGGCGCCGAATCCTGAAGCGCGTCAGTCGTTGCGCATCACCAGCTTGCCGCGAACCGTGCGGCTGCCCATCAGCGCATAGGCCGCAGGAAGCTCGCTCATGGGCAGGTGTCGATCGATCATCGGCCTGACCTTGCCTTCGGCGTACCAGCGGGCGAGCTCGGCGAGGGCCTTCGCGTGCGCCTGCGGTTCGCGCCGGGCGAACTCGCCCCAGAACACGCCGACGATGGACGCGCCCTTGAGCAGCGTGAGGTTGAGCGGCAGCGAAGGAATCGCGCCTTGGGCGAAGCCGATCACGAGATAGCGGCCGCGCCAGGCGATCGAGCGAAAGACGGGCTCGGCGAGGTCGCCGCCAACCGGGTCGTAGACGACGTCGGGACCCTTGCCGTCGGTGAGCTTCTTCAACTCGTCGCGGATGTTGGCGGTCGAGTAGTTGATGGTCGCGTCGGCGCCGATCGAGCGGCAGAGCGCGCATTTCTCGTCGCTCGAAGCCGCGGCGATGACACGGGCGCCGATGACCTTGCCGATCTGGATTGCCGCCGTGCCGACGCCGCCCGCGGCGCCGAGCACGAGCAGCGTCTCGCCGGCCTTCATCGCCGCGCGGTCGACGATCGCGTGATGGGTCGTGCCGTAGGTGAGGATGAAGGCGGCGGCATCGTCGAAGTCGAAGCCCTTCGGCAGCGGCATCACGAGCTTCGCGCTGACGACCGCATGCGTGCCGAAGCCACCCGTGCCGGCAAACGCGGCGACGGCATCGCCGACCTTCAGATGCGTCACGCCTTCGCCGACGGCGTCGACCGTGCCCGAATACTCCGAGCCCGGAACGAAAGGCACGGGCGGCTTCATCTGGTACTTGTTCTGCACGATCAGCAGGTCGGGGAAATTCAGACTCGCCGAGCGGATCGCGACGCGCACCTCGCCGGCCTTCGGCTCGGGCATGGGCAGCTTCTTCCATTGAAGCGCCTCGACGCCGACGGGGTTCTCGCAGAGCCAGGCGTGCATCTCGGACCTTTCGAAAAGTGCGAGCGCACCGATGCGGCGGGCTCCGCAAGATGATACGCAGCGACCGCTGCAGCGAGCGGTCGTGCGGACATCACTGCCTACAATCGCCGTGATGCGCATCCTCATCGCCAACGACGACGGCTACCTCGCGCCCGGGCTGGCTGCTCTGGTGAAGGCGTGCGAGGGACTGGGCGAGCTCGACATCGTCGCGCCAGAGCAGAACGCGAGCGGCACGTCGAACTCGCTCACGCTCAACCGGGGTCTTTCGGTCTACACCGCCGTCAACGGCTTTCGCTACATCAACGGCACGCCGTCGGATTGCGTCCACCTGGCGCTCTCGGGGCTGCTGGAGCATCGGCCGGATCTCGTCGTCTCGGGGATCAATCAAGGCGCCAACATGGGCGACGACACGCTGTATTCGGGCACGGTGGCCGCGGCGATGGAAGGATTCCTGTTCGGCATTCCCGCGATCGCCTTCTCGCAGGTGCAAAAGGGCTGGGCCGAGCTCGAAGCCGCCAGCCGGGTCGCACGCAGCGTGATCGAGAAGGTGCTGCGCGAGCCGCCGCCGGCGCCGCACTATCTGCTCAACGTGAACATCCCGAACCGCGCCGATGCCGATACGCTGCCGTACCGCGTCACGCGGCTCGGACGCCGCCATGCCAGCGAGCCGGTGATCCGGCAGGTGAGCCCGCGCGGCGAGACGCTCTTCTGGATCGGGCCGGCCGGCGACGCCCGCGAGGCCGGCCCGGGCACCGACTTCCATGCCACCAGCCACGGCGAGGTCTCGATCACGCCGCTGCACGTCGATCTCACCGATCACGCGACGCTGCCGACATGGCGGCCGTGGGTCGAGCGGATCGCCGGATGACTGCGGCCGAGCGGCCGGCGCGCAAGTTCCCGCTCGCGCTCGGCCGGGTCGGCGGCGCCGATCGCCCGTCGGCCTCCGGCACCGGGGCGCGCAGCACCGAAGGCCGGATCGTCCTGCGGCCGCAGCGTCATGTCGCCGACGCACATGCCGATACGGCCCGGCACGCCCGCCCCGTCGGCCTCGGCCTCGATTCGGCCGACGTGCGCCGGCGCATGGTCGATCGCCTGCGTGCGGACGGCATCGCCGACGAGCGCGTGCTTGCCGCGTTCGCCGCCGTGCCGCGCCATGCCTTCGTCGACGCGGCGCTCGCGACGCAGGCCTATGAAGACACGAGCCTGCCGATCGGGCATGGCCAGACGATCTCGAAGCCATCGGTGGTGGCACGCATGCTGGCGCTGCTCTTCGCGGGCGCGAACGCGCGCCGCGCCGGGGACCTCGGCGCGGTCCTCGAGATCGGCACAGGCTGCGGCTACCAGGCGGCGCTGCTGTCGCATTGCGCGCGGCGGGTCGTTTCGGTCGAGCGCATGAAGCCGCTGCACGACAAGGCGCGCGAGCTGATCGCGCCATTGCGCACGACGAAGCTGCGCCTCGTTTACGGCGACGGCATGCTCGGACACGCACCTGGCGCGCCGTACGACGCGATCGTCGCGGCTGCGGTGGGCAGCGAGGTTCCGGCGTCCTGGCTCGAGCAACTCGCCGTCGGCGGGCGAATCGTCGCGCCTGTCCTGCGTGGTGCGAACGTACAGGTGCTCGTGGTCGTCGACCGCAGCGAGGAGGGCTATGTCCACAACACCGACGGAGCGGTGCGGTTCGTCCCCTTAAAATCAGGGATTTCCCGCTGAGATGACCCTCTCGCCGACTCAATGCTCCTGATCGAAGCTCCGGCATCGCGCCTCCGTCGATGCGCCGGCCTGCTCGCCTTCGCCTCGGCCGCGCTTCTCTCCGCCTGTGCCACGCCGCCCCACCGCGCACCCGTCGAGGAGCGTTCGTCGAGCCCGCGTCCGGCCGTGATCGCCAACGCCGCGGCGCCTAGCGCATCGGCTCCGGTCGAAGCCGCATCAGCCGTCGTGGTCGACAGCAACAGCGGCCGACCGGGCTACTACACCATCAAGCCCGGCGACACGATGATCCGGATCGGCCTGGACAGCGGGCAGAACTGGAAGGACATCGTCCGCTGGAACAACATCGCGAACCCGAACGTCCTCGAGGTCGGCCAGGTCCTGCGCATCGTGGCTCCGGGCGTCGACCCGGGCGCGGCGACGCCCCGCCCTGTGACCACCGCGAAGGTCGAGACGAGAGCGCTCGACGCGAAGCCGGCCAGCGCCGTCGGCGCATCGGCGCCCAGCGCGACGCCGGCTCCCCCACCGCCCCCGGTGACGCCACGCGAAGGAGACGACGACGTCGCCTGGGGTTGGCCGTCGACCGCCCCGATCGCGGCCCCCTTCGACGAGGCGCGCAACAAGGGGCTGGTGTTCAAGGGCAAGCCCGGCGACCCGGTGCTGGCGGCGGCCGACGGACGCGTCGTGTACGCCGGATCCGGGTTGCGCGGCTACGGCAATCTCGTGATCCTCAAGCACAACGCCACCTACCTCACCGCCTACGCCCACAACCAGACCCTGCTGGTGAAGGACGACCAGGCAGTCAAGAAGGGCCAGAAGATCGCCGAGATGGGCTCGACCGACGCCGACAGCGTCCAGTTGCACTTCGAGATCCGGCGCCAGGGCAAGCCGATCGATCCGGCGCGTCTGCTGCCGCCGCGCTGACGCGAGCTCCTCGATGGCCTCGGTCCTCGCCTTCGACATCGAGACGATTCCCGACATCGAAGGCCTGCGGGCGATCCGGGGCGCTGCGTCGACGCTGAGCGATGCCGAGGTCTACGCTGCCGAGATCGCCGAGCGCAAGGAGCGCGGCAAGAGCGACTTCATGCCGCTGCACCTGCAGCGCGTGCTGGTCGTCTCGTGCGTCTTCAGGAGCACGCGCGGCGGTCTCCAGGTTCGCTCGTTCGTCGACGGCGAGGCCGACGGCCGAAGCCGGGAGGGCGAGGTCATCCAGGAGTTCTTCAGCCGCATCGAGCAGCACCGGCCGCAACTGGTGAGCTGGAACGGCGGCGGCTTCGACCTGCCGGTGCTGCAGCAGCGCGGGCTGCGCCACGGCGTCGTCGCCGGCAAGTACTGGGACATGGGCGACGACGATCGCGAGTACCGATACAACAGCTACATCAGCCGCTATCACCTGCGCCACATCGACCTGATGGACCTGCTGGCGATGTATCAGCCGCGCGGCAACGCACCGCTCGACGCGATGGCCAAGCTGTGCGGCTTTCCCGGCAAGATGGGCATGGACGGTTCGCAGGTCTACGGCGCCTATCTCGACGGCCGCACGGACGAGATCCGGCGCTATTGCGAGTCCGACGCGATGAACACCTACCTGCTGTGGTGCCGCTTCGAGAAGATGCGCGCTCGTCTCGACGCGACGGGCTACGAGCGCGAGATCGAGCTGGCGCGCGACACGGTCGCCGCGCTCGACGAGCCGCATTGGCGTGAGTACCTCGCTGCGTGGCCGATCGAGCCGGGATCCGCTGCCGCGCCGCCAGCGGAGCAGGCAGCGTCGCCTGTGCAGCTCATCGACGAGCCCGCGGCGACCGAGTCCCAGGGGGCAGCGATCGAGCGGGTCACGACGACCGTCGTCGAGACGACGACCGAGGTCTACATCGAGTCGTCGAGCATCCGGACGTAGTCGTCGCGCGTCGCCAGGCGCGGGTTGGTCTTGTGGGTGTGATCGGCCATCGCGCCGTCGACGATGCGCCCGTACATCGAGCGATCGACGCCCATCGCCGCGAGCCCCGAGGGCAGACCGAGTCGCCGGTTGAGATCGACGATGGCCTGGGCGACCGCTTCCGCCGCCCGACCCGCGTGCTCGGCGTCGTGCAGACCCATCGCATGCGCCATGCGCTCGAGGCGACGCTCCTTCACGACCGACGGCGCACTCGCGTTGAAGCGGACGACGGCGGGCAGGAACATCGCGTTGAGCGTGCCGTGATGCAGCTTCGGGTTCGCGCCGCCGAGGCTGTGGCTCAGGCTGTGCACGCAGCCCAGGCCCTTCTGGAAGGCCATCGCGCCCTGCATGCTCGCGCTCATCATGTTGAAGCGCGCCTCTCGGTCGCTGCCGTCCCGGGTCGCTCGCTCGATGTGCGACCAGCCCCGCTCCAGGCCGTCGATCGCGATGCCGTCGGCAGGCGGATTGACCGCCGGCGCCATGAAGGTCTCCATGCAGTGCGCGATCGCGTCCATGCCGGTCGCGGCCGTGAGGAACGGCGGCAGGCCGAGCGTGAGCTCGGGATCGCAAAGGGCCGCCTTGGGGACCAGATGCCAGCTGTGAAACCCCAGCTTGCGGCCGTCGTCGACGATGACGATCGCGCCGCGCGCGACCTCGCTGCCGGTGCCTGCGGTCGTGGGCACGGCGATCAGCGGCGCCACCCGTTCGCCGATCTTCGCGCTGCCGCCTTCGATCGTCGCGTAGGTCGCGAGCGGGCCGGGATGCGTGGCCGCGATCGCCACCCCCTTGGCGAGGTCGATGCTGGAACCGCCGCCGATCGCGACCAGGCCGTCGCAGCCTTCGGCGATGTAGACGTCGGCGGCCGAACGCACGGCGCGCTCGGTCGGATTCGACGGCGTCGCATCGAAGATCGCGTGCGGGCGCGCGCCGATCGCCGCGATCGCACGATCGAGCAGGCCGGCTGCGCGGACGCCCGCGTCGGTGACCAGCAAGGGCTTCCTGATGCCGGCCCGGTCGAGCTCCTGCGCGAGCAGGGAGAGAGCGCCGAAATCGAGCTGGACCTGGGTGATGTAATTGATGAGTGCCATGCGCCAGTCTGGCACACTGCCGGCCGTCCCGCACCTCGCCCCATGCAACGTTCCGACTTCCGATTCCTCGAGCGGCTGCGCGTGCGCTGGGCCGAGATCGACGCCCAGAACATCGTCTTCAACGGCCACTACCTCACCTACTTCGACACCGCCATCGCCGGCTACTGGCGCGCAATGGCCCTGCCTTACGCGTCGACCATGGCCTCGCTCGCGGGCGACCTCTTCGTGCGCAAGGCGACGCTCGAGTACGTCGGCTCGGCGCGTTACGACGAGGTGCTCGACATCGGCATCCGGTGCACCCGCATCGGCAACTCGTCGATCACGTTCGGCGGCGGCGTCTTTCGGCACGACGAGCTGCTCGTGAGCTGCGAGCTGATCTACGTGTTCGCGGACCCGGCGGCCAAGGTGGCGAAGCCGGTGCCCGCCGAGCTGCGGGCGATGTTCGAGAGCTTCGAGAGCGGGCAGGGCATGGTCGAAGTGAAGGTCGGCACCTGGCAGGCGCTGGAAGCGGTCGCGAGGCCGATCCGTGCCGAGGTCTTCATCGTCGAGCAGCAGATCCCGGCCGACATGGAATGGGACGAAGCCGATGCCGACGCCGTTCACGCCGTCGCCTTCAACCGCCTCGGCCGCGCCCTCGGCACCGGCCGCCTGCTCGAGCATGTACCGGGTGTGGCGAAGATCGGGCGGATGGCGGTCGCCGGGTCGTTTCGTCACGGCGGCGTCGGCCGCGCCGTCCTCGACGCGCTGCTCGACGCCGCGCGCGCGAGGGGCGATCGCGAAGCCGTGCTGCACGCCCAGCTCTCGGCCGTGCCCTTCTACGAGCGTGCCGGCTTTGTCCGGCGCGGTGCAGTCTTCGACGAGACGGGGATCGCCCACGTCGAGATGCTGCGCGTCCTCTGAGACGCCGATCAGCCGCGGTCGGCCACGTCGAAGCTCTCGACGTGGCGATCGCCGTCGAGCCAGCGGCGCAGTTCTGTCGCCGCCGCGGCGATGCGGATCCGGGTCGCCTCGTCGATGCCGTTCGTGCCGGTGCCCTGCATGGCGTAGGTCTCCATCCACGTCTGCGCTGCGCTGTCGTCGGCGCGGGTCAGCAGGCGTGCGTGCAATCCGGGGCACTGCGACTCGAGCATCCGCTGCATCGCCTCGACGGCCGCGCGAGCGTGCCGCTCGTGGCCGCGGGCGACCCGGTACCAGACAAACAGCTCCCGCTCGCGGCACGAGCCGCTCGGCAGGCTCACGTCGCGGGCTCGGCCTCGGTCGGCACCCGATAGCCGAGTTCGGCCTGTCGCAGGCGCGGGCCGTCGGGCGAACCGAGGCGAAGATCCTCGCCGCCGATCGCCGCGAGCCGGACCTCGATCAGCGCGCTGGCGCCGGTGCCATCCGGGCGCGGCGCCGCGTTGGCCACGGTGCCGGCCGCCTCGCCCACGTCGCCGGCGACGAACACGTCCTGGCCGGCGGTCGGCGTCGTCTCGCAGTCGAAAAGGAAGGTGCGACGGCGAGTCGTGCCGCGGTACTGGCTGCGCGCGACGACCTCCTGCCCGGGATAGCAGCCTTTCTTGAAGTCGACGCCGCCGACGAGCTCGAAGTTCACCATCTGGGGCACGAAGCGATCGACGGTCGCGGCTTCGATCGTGACGATGCCGCTCTGCACTTCGAGCCACCGCCAGTGGTCGAGGGGAAGGGTCGGGACGTCGGCGAGATCGAGTGCTTCGCCCGCCGGAAGGGCGATGAGCGCCCGCCGCACGCCGGCAGCGTCGGGCAGGGCGACGACGGTTGCCGATCCGCGTCGGCTGGTGCGCATGGCGGGCCGGCCTTCGAGCCAGGGCTCGGCCGCCATGCCGGCAATGCCGTAGAGCTGCACGTCACCCGTCGCGTCGCTGAGCTTGCACTTGGCGCGCATCACGAACATCGAGAGACGCTTCAAGGTCGGCGCGAGGAGGCTCATCGGGCACGCCAGCAGGAATTCGTCGCTCGCCGTCTTCCAGACAAGGAACGAGGCCTGCAGGCGACCCTTGGCCGAGCAGAAACCCGCGAGACGCGCCCCGCCTTCGTCGAGCGTGAGGACGTCGTTGGTGAGCTGGCCCTGCAGGAAGGTCGCGGCGTCCGGTCCGATCGCGCGGATCACGCCGCGATCCACCAGGCGGCAGGCTCCTTGCAACTCCGGGACGATCAGTGCGGACACCATGCGCCATTATCATCAGCGGCCATGATTTTCGAGAGATACGGGCTTTGAGCGCCCGCGCGAAAGAGGTCGCATTCGGGGCATGAAAGCGCTGCGCCTCGTCGTCGCTCTCGTGGTCGTCGGGGCCTTGTCCGCGGGGATCGCCGCGGGCTTTTGGCTGACCCGCCCCCTGCCGCTCGCCGGCGACGCTGCCGAGCTCTCGATCGAGCCCGGACGCTCGCCGCGCGACATCGCCGATGGCTGGGTCCGCGCCGGCGTGCGCACGTCACCGCTCCTGCTGTACGAATGGTTTCGCTGGTCGGGCAAGGCGCGACTCATCCGCGCCGGCAGCTACGAGATCGCTGCCGGCACGACACCGGTCCGGCTGCTCGAGAAGATGGTGCGTGGCGACGAGACGCTCGCGACGGTCCGCCTCAACGAAGGCTGGACCTTCCGCCAGATTCGCGCGACGCTCGCCCAGGCCGAGGCGCTCAAACCGAGCATCGCGACGATGACCGACGCCGAAGTGATGACGGCCATCGGCGCGCCAGGCATCTCGCCCGAAGGCCGATTTCAGCCCGACACCTATGCCTACAGCAAAGGGTCGAGCGACATCGCCGTGCTGAAGCGCGCCTACCGGGCGATGGACAAGCATCTCGCCCTGGCCTGGAACGAGCGCGATCCGACGACGCCGCTGAAGAGCCCCGAGGAGGCACTGACGCTGGCCTCGATCGTCGAGAAGGAAACCGGTGTGGTCAGCGATCGCGGCAAGGTCGCCGGCGTGTTCGTCAATCGCCTGCGCATCGGCATGCCGCTGCAGACCGATCCGACCGTGATCTTCGGCCTCGGCGCGTCGTTCGACGGCAATCTGAGGAAGCGCGATCTGGTCGCCGACACGCCCTACAACACCTACACGCACGCCGGGCTGCCGCCGACGCCGATCGCCGTGCCGGGCAAGGCGGCGCTGCTCGCGGCCGTGCATCCGGAGCCGACCAAGGCGCTCTACTTCGTGGCGCGCGGCGACGGCAGCAGCGAGTTCAGCGAGACGCTCGCCGAGCACAATCGTGCGGTGAACCGATACCAGCGCAAGACCGCGACGCCGTGACGCGGCGCTTCATCACCTTCGAGGGCATCGACGGGGCGGGCAAGTCGACCCACATCGAGCCGCTCGCCGAGCGCCTTCGCGCCAGCGGCCTCGAGGTCGTCTGCACCCGCGAGCCTGGCGGGACGCCGCTCGCCGAGCGTCTGCGCGAGCTCGTGCTGAACGAGGCCATGGACGCCGTCGCCGAGACGCTGCTGATGTTCGCGGCTCGGCGCGATCACCTCGAGCGCGTCATCGTTCCGGCTCTCGGTCGCGGCGACGTCGTCCTCTGCGATCGCTTCACCGACGCGACCTTCGCCTATCAGGGCTTCGGCCGCGGTCAGGACCTCGGCGTGCTGCGATCGCTCGAATCCTGGGTCCAGGCCGGATTGCAGCCGGACCTCACCCTCTGGTTCGACATCGATCCGCTCGTCGCTGCGCGCCGCCGCGCCGAGGCGCGTGCGGCCGATCGCTTCGAGGCCGAAGACGTCGCCTTCTTCGAGCGCGTGCGCGAAGGCTACGGCGCGCGGATGGCCGAGGCGCCTGCGCGCGTGATCCGCATCGATGCCGCGATGGACAAGGCGGGGGTTCGGCAACAGGTCGACGCCGCCGTTTCGCGAGCGATGCGATGACCGACACGAGCGCCGCCTCTGCGATGCCGTGGATCGAAGGGCCGCGGCGCCGGACGCTCGCCGCGTCCCATGCACACGCGCTCCTGATTCGCGGGCCGAGCGGGGTCGGCCAGTTCGAGCTCGCGCTGGCGCTCGCCGCGGGCTGGCTGTGCGAGAACGACGCGGTGCCCCTCCTCGAACGTCCATGCGGCAACTGCGCCGGCTGCCGCCTGATCGCGGCGCGCTCGCATCCCGACCTCATGGTCGTCCTGCCGGAGGCGCTGCGCGAATCGCTCGGTTGGAACGGGGGCGCCGAAGGCGAGGAGGGCGGCGAGAGCGCCGGCAAGAAGAAGCCGAGCAAGGAGATTCGCGTCGAGGCGGTACGCGCGGCCATCGAGTTCGCGACGACCACTTCGGCGCGTGGTCGCGGCAAGGTCCTCGTCGTCCATCCCGCGGAGCGGATGAATCCGATCGCCGCCAACGCCTTCCTGAAGACGCTCGAGGAGCCGGCCGGCGCCGCCCGCTTCCTGCTCTGCACCTCGGCGCCGGACCGCCTGCTGCCGACCCTCCGCAGCCGTTGCCAGACGGTGATGCTGGGCGTGCCGCCGCCCGATCAGGCCGAGGCCTGGCTGGCGAGCCGCGGCATCGACCAGCCCGCCGTTCTTCTCGCCGCGAGCGGCGGCCAGCCGCAAGAAGCGCTCGAGCTGGCCGCGCGCGGCATCGACGCGAAGACGTGGCTCGGGTTGCCGGCGCAGGTGCTGCGCGGCGATGGCTCCACTTTCCAGCGCTGGCCGCTTCCCCTCGCGGTCGAGACGCTACAGAAGCTCTGTCACGATGCGCTCTCGGTCTCCTGCGGCGCCGCGCCTCGCTACTTCCCCAGCAAGAGTCTGGCGGGTGCTGGCGATCCGGTGGCGCTGCTGCGCTGGGCTCGCGAGCTCGCGAGCCTGGCCGAAGAGGCCGCTCATCCGTGGAGCCTCGATCTGGCCGTCGACAATCTGGTCGAACAGAGCCGCGAAGCGTTGAAAACGACGCGCTCGCCGAGCCGCGTCGACAAGGCCTTGTCGCTAAACTCGTCGCGATGAGCACTGCAGCACGCGCCGCCCCCGCGGGAGCTCCGGCCGCCCCCGCCGGTGCCAGCCGGCCGAGCGTCATCCAGCTCGTCTTTCGCGAGCGGGGCGCGCTTTACGCTGCCTATATGCCGATGTTCAGCGAAGGCGGCATCTTCGTGCCGACCACCCGCGACTACAAGCTCGGCGAAGACATCTATCTGCTGCTGTCGCTGCCCGACGATCCGCAGCGCTATCCGGTCGCCGGCAAGGTCGGCTGGATCACGCCTGCCAACGCGTCGGGCGGGCGGACGCAGGGCGTCGGCGTGCGCTTTCCCACCGACGAGAAGAGCCGGGCGCTTCGCCAGCGGATCGAGGAAGCCCTCGGCACCTCGATCTCCTCGGTCAAGCCGACGCAGACCATCTGATCGCGCCGGCCCGAGCCTCGGGCGCTCGGCTCGACGACGTCACGCCAGCTTCGCGTGCTAGAAAGCCGTCGTGTTCGTCGACTCCCACTGTCACCTCGCCACGCCGGAACTCGCCGCCCGGTTGCCGGAAATCCGCGCGGCGATGGCTGCCGCCAAGGTCGACCGGGCGCTGTGCATCTGCACGACGCTCGACGAGTTCGAGCGCGTCCATGCGATCGCCTTGGCTCACGACAATTTCTGGTGCAGCGCCGGCGTCCATCCGGACGAAGCCGACAGCCGCGAGCCGAGCGTCGAGATCCTGACGGAGCTCGCCTCCCGGCCCAAGGTGGTCGCGATCGGCGAGACCGGCCTCGACTACTACCGGCTCGCCGGTCGGACCCTGGCCGAGATGGAGTGGCAGCGTGAGCGCTTTCGCGTCCACATCCGGGCCGCCCTTGCCGTCTCCAGGCCGCTGGTGATTCACACCCGGGAAGCCTCGGCGGACACGTTGCGGCTGCTGCGGGAGGAGGGCGGCGAAGCCGTCGGCGGCGTCTTCCATTGCTTCACCGAGACCGCCGAAGTGGCGCGGGCTGCGCTCGACCTCGGCTTTCACATCTCGTTCTCGGGAATCCTCACCTTCAAGAATGCCCAGGAGCTTCGCGATGTCGCCGCCTTCGTCCCGCTCGACCGTTGCCTGATCGAAACCGACAGCCCCTACCTTGCCCCCATGCCCTATCGCGGCAAGGTGAACCAGCCGGCGTACGTGGTCCGCGTGGCGGAAAAACTCGCTGAAATCAAGGGCCTGACCGTCGATGCCGTGGCCGGGCTCACATCCGAAAACTTTGAACGCCTGTTCTCCCCGAAAGTGTTCCACGAAGTTAAAGTGAAACCTTAGAAAATCGATCTAGTAATGGATTCTGCAGGCCCTGAGGAGGCTCTAGTGCCGTGTGATCTTCACGCTCCAAGTGCTTGTCAAGGCGAAACTTTGTAGTCCGTAGGCATTGATCGGACATCCATTGTCAGGGAAACACTGACGCATGTTTTCTCCCCGGGCCGGCTTTCGCAGCGGGTGCTCGTTCCCTACAGTGCATCGCATCCCCTGGCCGACGAGAGAACCGAGCAATGCAAACCACCGAAGAAGCCGTCAACCCCTTTGCCTTGATGACATCTCCCGAGGCCGTGTTCGCGGCTCTGGAGCGCTCGGACCGCCTGGCGCGCCTCAAGAGCACGATCTGCCGGCCGCTCGACAAGCCGCGGCCGGAAAAGCCGCTCGTCGAACTGCGGGCTTTCGACGAGGCCGTCGAGACGGCCGATCCCTTCGAGACCTCGTTCGGCTGATCCGTCGATTGCCGCCAAGGCGCGGCAATGTATATTATGTAAACTTGTGGACGTGGCGAGGTTCGCTTCGCTGGGTACTGTGCCGGCCTCCTTCCGACACGAAAACCCTGCTGACAGCGACCCGAGCGCGCCCTACGATTCAAGTCCTCGCTCTTGCGCCATGCAGTGCTCCGCCGCTAAACCCGACGGTCAGGAAAGGGAGATTTGCGATCCACCGCCATCGGCGATCCCGACTACTTTCACAAGGTCGTCGATTGCCAGTGGGCATGCCCCGCCCACACACCGGTTCCCGAATACATCCGCCTGATCGCGGCCGGTCGCTACGAGGACGCTTACCTCGTCAACTGGGAATCCAACGTCTTTCCCGGGATCCTCGGCCGCACCTGTGACCGGCCCTGCGAGCCTGCATGCCGGCGCGGCCGTGTCGAGGAGGCTCAGGCCGACAAGCCCGAACCGGTCGCGATCTGCCGCCTGAAGCGCGTCGCGGCCGACTACAAGAACGACATCACCGCGAGCTTGCCGCGGGCCGCCTCGCAGCGCCAGGGAAAACGCGTGGTCTGCATCGGTGCCGGGCCCGCCTCGCTCACAGTCGCACGCGACCTCGCGCCGCTCGGCTACGACGTCGTCGTCCTCGACGGCGACGACAAGGCGGGCGGCATGATCCGCTCGCAGATCCCGCGATTTCGCCTGCCCGAGGAAGTGATCGACGAGGAGACCGGCTACGTGCTGCGCCTGGGCGTCGAGTTCCGCGGCGGCACCCGCGTCGAGTCGATGCGCGCCCTTCTCGCCGAGCCGTGGGACGCCGTCTTCGTCGGCTCCGGCGCACCGCGCGGACGCGACCTCTCGATCCCGGGCCGCGCCGAGGCGGCAGCCCGCATCCACATCGGCATCGACTGGCTGTCGTCGGTGTCCTTCGGCCACGTCACGACGATCGGCAAGCGCGTCATCGTCCTCGGCGGCGGCAACACCGCGATGGACTGCTGCCGCAGTTCGAAGCGGCTCGGCGGCAGCGACGTCAGCGTCATCGTCCGCTCGCCGTTCGAGGAGATGAAGGCATCGCCTTGGGAAAAGGAAGACGCGATCCACGAAGGCATTCCGATCCTCGACTGCCTCGTGCCCAAGGCCTTCCTGCACGAGAACGGCAAGCTCACGGGCATGAGCTTCGACAAGGTGCGTGCGGTGCGCGACGAGAAAGGCCGCCGCCAGTTGGTGTCTACCGGCGAGCCCGAGCAGGTGTTCGAGTGCGACGACGTGCTCGTCGCGGTCGGCCAGGAGAACGCCTTCCCCTGGATCGAACGTGACGCCGGCATCGACTTCGACGAATGGGGCATGCCCGTCCTAGACGCGGTCACCTTGCAGTCGAGCCTGCCGCGCGTCTTCTTCGGCGGCGACGCCGCGCTCGGCCCGAAGAACATCATCTGGGCCGTGGCGCAGGGCCACGCTGCCGCGATCTCGATCGACAAGTTCCTCCACGGCGAAGACGTCACCCAGCGGCCCCCGCCCGGCGTCACGCTGGTCTCGCAGAAGATGGGCATCCACGAGTGGAGCTACGACAACGACGTCACGTCCGACCTGCGCCACAAGGTGCCCTGGCGAGACATCAACAAGTCGCTGAAGAGCATCAAGGTCGAGGTCGAGCTCGGCTTCGACGCTGCGACGGCGTTCAAGGAGGCCGAGCGCTGCCTGAACTGCGACGTGCAGACAGTGTTCGCGTCGAGCCAGTGCATCGAGTGCGACGCCTGTGTCGACATCTGCCCCACTGACTGCATCACCTTCACGGCCAACGGCGACGAAGCCGACCTTCGCACGCGGCTGCGTGCGCCGGCGAGACATCCCGACCAGGCGCTCTACGTCGCCGATGGCCTGAAGACCGGGCGCGTGATGGTCAAGGACGAGGACGTCTGCCTGCACTGCGGCCTGTGCGCCGAGCGCTGCCCGACGGGCGCGTGGGACATGCAGAAGTTCATGATCGCGCAGACGCGCGCCGGCAGCGGATGCCGGGCGAAAGCGAAGTTGGCAGCCTGAAATGACGACTCCGATCGCAAGCAACGCGACCAACAACGTCAGGGCGGGCACCGCGCCGCGGATCGAGGCGGTCAACGACTTCGTCGTCAAGTTCGCCAACGTCAACGGCTCGGGCTCGGCGTCGGCGAACGAGCTGTTCGCGCGCAGCCTGCTGCGCATGGGCGTGCCGGTGAGCCCGCGCAACATCTTCCCGTCGAACATCCAGGGCCTGCCGACCTGGTACGAGGTTCGCGTCAGCGAGCGCGGCTACCTCGCGCGGCGCGGCGGGGTCGACCTGATGGTCGCCATGAACCCGCAGACCTGGGACACGGACCTGGCCGAGATCGAACCCGGCGGCTACCTGCTCTACGACAGCTCCAAGCCGCTGCCGACCTCGCGATTTCGCGACGACATCCACGTCCTCGGCGTTCCGCTCGCCGACCTCTGCGCGACCCGCTACACCGACCCGCGCGAGCGCCAGCTGCTGAAGAACATCGTCTACGTCGGCGTGCTGGCGTCGATGCTCGGCGTCGAGCCCGAGGTCATCGCGACCTTGCTCGGCGAGCAGTACAAGGGCAAGACCAAGCTGCTGCAGCCCAATCTCGACGCTTTCATGATGGGCCTGCACCACGGGCGCGAGTACTTCGACGATGCCCTCGGCCTTCGGATCGAGCGCCGCGACGCGGTGGGCAAGCGAATCTTCATCGAAGGCAACGCGGCGGCCGCGCTCGGCTGCGTCTACGGCGGCGCCACCGTATGCGCCTGGTACCCGATCACGCCCAGCTCGTCGCTCGCGGAAGGCTTCCAGAAGTACTGCTCCAAGCTGCGCGTCGACAAGGAGACCGGCCAGAACAGGTTCGCCATCGTCCAGGCGGAAGACGAGATCGCCTCGATCGGCATCGTCGTCGGTGCGGGCTGGAACGGTGCACGAGCGTTCACGACGACCTCGGGCCCCGGCGTGTCGCTGATGACCGAATTCATCGGACTCGCCTACTTCGCCGAGATTCCCGTGACGATCATCAACGTGCAGCGAGGCGGCCCGTCGACGGGCATGCCGACGCGCACCCAGCAGGCCGACCTGCTCTCCTGCGCCTACGCTTCGCACGGCGACACCAAGCACGTGCTCCTCTTCCCGGAAGACCCGCGCGAGTGCTTCGAGTTTTCGGCGACGGCGCTCGACCTCGCCGACCGGCTGCAGACGCCGATCTTCGTGATGACCGATCTCGACATCGGCATGAACCATCGCCTCTGCGAGCCCCTCGAGTGGGACGACGCGCGCCGCTACGACCGCGGCAAGGTGATGACCGCCGAGGAGCTCGAGGCCGGCAGGGACTTCGGCCGCTACCTCGATGTCGACGGCGACGGTATCCCGTTCCGCACCCTGCCCGGCACCCATCCCAGCAAGGGCTCGTACTTCACCCGCGGCACCACTCGCGACCCCTATGCGCGCTATTCGGAAGCCGGCCCGGACTACCTCTACAACGTCACGCGCTTGCTGAAGAAGTTCGAGACCGCCAAGGAGCTCGTGCCCCAGCCGGTCCTGCGCAAGGCGAAGCGCAAGACCCGCTTCGGCGCGATCCACTTCGGCTCGACCAGCCCGGCGATGAACGAGGCGTTCGATGCGCTCCAGGCCGAGGGCGTCCACGTCGACACACTGCGCGTTCGCGCCTTCCCATTCAGCGCTGCGGTCGACCGCTTCATCGCCGAACACGAGACGGTGTTCGTGATCGAGCAGAACCGCGACGCGCAGCTGCGCATGATGCTCGTCAACGAGCAGGGGCTCGATCCGGCGAGGCTGGAGCCGATCCTCCACTACGACGGCACGCCGATCACGGCGCGCTTCATCATCGAGGCGATCGCGAGCCGCATTCGCGCCGACAACGTCGAGCCGATCGCTGTCAAGAAGAAGGGCAAGGGGCTCGCCGCATGAGCCCGAGCGCCGGGCCGCCCCAAGCCGGGCTCAACCCCCTCGGGGGGTCGGCCGCGTATTTCGCGGACGGAGGGCACCAATGACCTATCTCGCCAAGCCGAAGCTGCACCACCCCACCCTGCCCGCCAACAAGCTCGGCTTCACGCGGCGCGACTACGAAGGGAAGATCTCGACGCTTTGCGCCGGATGCGGCCACGACTCGATCTCGGCCGCGCTCGTGCAGGCCTGCTGGGAACTCGACATCGAGCCGCATCGAGTCGCCAAGCTGTCCGGCATCGGATGCTCTTCGAAGACCCCCGACTATTTCCTCGGTGCCTCGCACGGCTTCAATACCGTCCACGGCCGGATGCCCTCGGTGCTCACGGGCGCCAACCTGGCCAACCGTGAGTTGCTCTATCTCGGCGTCAGCGGCGACGGCGATTCCGCATCGATCGGCTTCGGCCAGTTCGCCCACGCCATGCGGCGCGGCGTGAACATGACCTACATCGTCGAGAACAACGGCGTCTACGGCCTCACCAAGGGCCAGTTCTCGGCGACGGCCGACCCGGGCAGCAAAAGCAAGAAGGGCGCGGTCAACGCCGACAGTGCGATCGATCTCGTCCAGGTCGCCCTGCAGCTCGGCGCAACCTACGTCGCGCGCAGCTTCTCCGGCGACAAGGAGCAGTTGGTGCCGCTGATCAAGGGCGCCTTGAGCCATCGCGGCGCGGCGCTGCTCGACGTCATCAGCCCGTGCGTGGCCTTCAACAACCACGCCGGCAGCACCAAGAGCTACGACTACGTCCGCGCTCACAACGAGGCGGTGAACCAGCTCGATTTCATGCCGCACCGCGACGCGATCACGGCGATGTACCAGCCCGGCGAGGTCATCGAGGTGACGCAGCACGACGGCAGCGTCCTGCGCCTTCGCAAGCTCGCCGAAGGCTACGACCCGGGCGATCGGCTGGCGGCCATGACCCACATCGCCGCCCACGAGGCGCGCGGCGAGATTCTCACGGGGCTGCTGTACGTGCGCGCCGGCGCAGAAGACCTGCACGGACACCTCAACACCGTCGAGACGCCGCTCAACCGCCTCGCGGAGCGCGAGCTCTGCCCCGGCTCGGCGGCACTCGCCGCGATCAACGCCGAGCTGGTCTGAAGGCGCGCGGAAGGCCCTTGGCGAGGCTCAGGCCTCGCGCGACGCCTTCTTGCGCTCGTGCTCCTTCAGGTGGCGCTTCCTGATGCGGATGGACTTCGGCGTGATCTCGACCAGCTCGTCGTCGGCGATGAACTCCACCGCGTACTCGAGCGTGAGCTGGATCGGCGGCGTGATCTTGATCGCGTCTTCCTTGCCCGAGACGCGGAAGTTGGTGAGCTGCTTGCCGCGCACCGCGTTGACGACGAGGTCGTTGTCGCGGCTGTGGATGCCGATGATCATGCCTTCGTACAGCGGGTCGCCGGCCTTCACGAACATGCGCCCGCGGTCGTCGAGCTTGCCGAGCGAATAGGTCACGGCCTCGCCGTCGTCCTGGCTGATGAGGACGCCGTTCTTGCGCCCTTCGATCTCGCCCTTGTAAGGCTCGTAGCTGTCGAAGATGTTGCTGATGAGCCCGGTGCCGCGTGTCAGGTTGAGGAACTCGTTCTGGAAGCCGATCAGGCCCCGCGCCGGGATCTTGTACTCGAGGCGGACGCGGCCGCGGCCGTCGGGCTCCATGTTCACGAGCTCGGCCTTGCGCTCGCCGAGCGCCTGCATCACGGCACCCTGGTGCTGGTCTTCCACGTCGGCCGTCACCTGCTCGATCGGCTCCTGCCGCTCGCCGTCGACCTCGTGGAAGACGACGCGCGGCTTCGACACCGCGAGCTCGTAGCCTTCCCGACGCATGTTCTCCAGCAGGATCGTGAGGTGCAGCTCGCCCCGGCCCATCACCTCGAAGATGCCGTCCTCGTCCGTGTCGCGCACCTTCAGCGCCACGTTCGACTGCAACTCGCGGTCGAGTCGGTCGCGGATCTGCCGACTGGTGATGAACTTGCCCTCGCGGCCGGCCAGAGGCGAGTTGTTGACGCAGAAGTTCATGGTCAGCGTCGGCTCGTCGACCTGCAGCATGGGCAGGGGCTTGGGATCTTCCAGGCTCGTGAGCGTCACACCGACGCCGATGCCTTCGATGCCGTTGATGAGCACGATGTCACCCGGCCCGGCCTCCGTGGCCTGATGCCGCTCGAGGCCTTCGAACTTCAGCACCTGGTTGACGCGCGCCTTGATCGGCGTGGAATCGGGGCCGGAATAGAGCGCCACGTCCTGCATCGGCTTGAGCGTGCCCTGGTTGATGCGGCCGATGCCGATCCGACCGACGTAGGTCGAGTAGTCGAGCGAGCAGATCTGCAGCTGCAACGGGTCGTCGGGCGAGCCCTCGTGCGCCGGGACGTGCTGCAGGATGGCGTCGAACAGGGGAGCCAGGTCGGTGCCGGTCTCGCCTTTGGCGAGCGTCGCCCAGCCGTTCAGCCCCGACGCGTAGATGACCGGGAAGTCGAGCTGCGCCTCGGTGGCGCCGAGCTTGTCGAAGAGATCGAAGGTCGCGTTGACGACGTAGTCCTCGCGCGCGCCCGGCCGGTCGACCTTGTTGACGACGACGATCGGGTTCAGGCCGAGGGCGAGCGCCTTCTTGGTGACGAAGCGGGTCTGCGGCATCGGCCCTTCGACGGCGTCGACGAGCAGGAGGACGGAGTCGACCATCGACAGCACGCGCTCGACCTCGCCGCCGAAGTCGGCGTGGCCCGGCGTGTCGACGATGTTGACGTGCGTGCCCTTCCACTCGACGGCGCAGTTCTTCGCCAGGATCGTGATGCCGCGCTCCTTCTCGAGGTCGTTCGAGTCCATCACGCGCTCGGCGACTTTCTCGTTGGCGCGGAAGGTGCCGCTCTGGCGCAGGAGCTGGTCGACCAGCGTGGTCTTGCCGTGGTCGACGTGGGCGATGATGGCGATGTTGCGGATCTGGCGGGTCATGCGGAGACGCTTTCGGGTTCGGTCTGGAGACTTCGACGCGCGACGAGCGCCTCGACTTCGAGGGGGCTGAGAAGGCGGGTGGCGATCAGCTCGCCGCCTGCGACGTGGCCGGTGCCGAGGAAGGCGCCGGGCTCGGGGCCGTAGACACGCACGGCCGGCGCGTCGCGCAGAGCAAGACGGCGGCGCACGCCGGAGAGGAACCGTCCGGCATCCTCGGCGGTGAGCACGATGCGCGGCCACGACTCGACGAGGGCGTCGGCCTGCAGCAGCGTCGCATCGAGCGCCTCCGGGTCGAGCGCCGCAAGCTGGTCGAGCGTGAGAGCCCGGTCGAGCGACATTGCGCCGCTCCCGGTCCGGCGCAACGCCAAAAGGTAGGCGCCGCAGCCCAGCGCCGCACCGATGTCGGCGGCAAGAGTGCGGATGTAGGTGCCCTTGCTGCACGAGACGTCGATCGTCCAGCGATCGGCGCCGCCTTCGACGACGCTGATCGAATGGATCGTCACTCGGCGCGGCTCCCGCTCGAGCTCGATGCCGGCGCGAGCGTACTCGTAGAGCGGCCTGCCGTCGCGCTTGAGCGCCGAGTGCATCGGCGGCAACTGGTCGATCGTGCCGACGAACGACGCGCAGGCGGATTCGAGTTGCGCGCGATCGACCGCGGCATCGCCGGTGCGCGTGATCTCGCCCTCGCCGTCGCCCGTCGTCGAGGTGGCGCCGAGCTGCAGCGTCGCGAGATAGCGCTTGTCGGCGTCGAGGCTCGCCTGCGCGAACTTCGTGGCCGCGCCGAAGCACAGCGGCAGGAGGCCGCTCGCGAGCGGATCGAGCGTGCCGGTGTGGCCGACCTTCTCGGCGCGAAAGAGCCGCTTGGCCTTCTGCACGGCGTCGTTGCTCGACAGGCCTGCCGCCTTGTCGAGCAGGAGCACGCCGTGGACCGCGCGTCGAACGATGCGCGGCCTGGCCTGAGGGCTTGTCGTCGCCACGATCTCAGTCGTCTTTCGCGCGTGTCGAATTCGCCTTGGCGATCAGCGCCGTCAGTTCGGCGGCGCGCTCCGTCGTGCGATCGAACTTGAAATGCAGCGTCGGCACGGTGTGGATCTGCAGGCGCTTGAAGAGGCCGTTGCGGATGAAGCCCGCGGCCTCGTTGAGGGCCTGCTCGCACTCGACCGGATCGCCGATCAGGACCGAGAAGAACACGGTCGCGTGGGCGTAGTCGGGTGTCACCTCGACGGCGTGGATCGTCACCATGCCGATGCGCGGATCCTTCAGGTCGCGGATCAGCTCGGCGACGTCGCGCTGGATCTGGTCGGCGACGCGAAAGCCGCGGTTCGGGATCGATGGTTTGTGTCGCATGGTCTTTCCTTCGGCCCAAACGAAAACCCCGCCTCTTTTGGAGGCGGGGATCGGTCGAAGCCGTGTTCCGCCTACAGCGTCCGGGCGATTTCCTTGACCTCGAAGAACTCGAGCAGGTCGCCTTCCTTGATGTCGTTGTAGTTCTTCAGCTTGATGCCGCACTCGAAGCCGGCCGCGACCTCGCGCACGTCGTCCTTGATGCGGCGCACCGACTCGACCTCGCCGGTGTAGATGACGACGTTCTCGCGCAGCAGGCGGAAGCGAGCGCCGCGGCGGACGATGCCCGCCGTGACCATCGAGCCCGCCACCGTGCCGATCTTCGACGCCACGAACACCGTGCGAATCTCCGCCGTGCCGATCGTCTCCTCGCGCTGCTCAGGTGCGAGCATGCCGGTCATCGCCGCCTTGATCTCGTCGACCGCGTCGTAGATGATGTTGTAGTAGCGGATGTCGACGCCGTTGTTCTCGGCGAGCTTCCTCGAGCCCGCGTCGGCGCGCACGTTGAAGCCGATGATCACCGCCTTCGAGGCGATCGCGAGGTTGATGTCGCTCTCGCTGATGCCGCCGACCGCGGCGTGAACGATCTGCACCTTCACCTCGTCGGTCGAGAGCTTGAGCAGCGACTGGGCCAGCGCTTCCTGCGAGCCCTGCACGTCCGACTTGATGATCAGCGGCAGCACCTGCTTGGCGCTCTGCCCCATCTGGTCCATCATGCTTTCGAGGTTGGCGGCCTGACGGCGTGCCAGCTTCACGTCGCGGTACTTGCCCTGGCGGAAGGTGGCGATCTCGCGCGCACGGCGTTCATCGCCGAGCACCATGAACTCGTCGCCGGCCTGTGGCACTTCCGTGAGGCCCTGGATCTCGACCGGGATCGACGGGCCGGCTTCGTCCACCGGCTTGCCGTTCTCGTCGAGCATCGCGCGGACCCGGCCAAAGCTCGAGCCGGCGAGCACCACGTCGCCGCGCTTGAGCGTGCCGCTCTGCACCAGCACCGTCGCGACCGGACCGCGGCCCTTGTCGAGCTGCGCCTCGATGACGATGCCCTTGGCCATCGCCTCCTTCGGCGCGTTGAGCTCCAGCACTTCGGCCTGCAGCAGCACCTGCTCAAGAAGCGTGTCGATGCC
>JBBSBZ010000011.1:0-28586 GCA_038250795.1 Burkholderiales bacterium
TATCGGCGGGTGGCTCGCCACGGATTTTTCGCACAGGCCGACCCAGGATCTCCTTTGGACACGATCGTCCATCTCCTCGTGGCACACGGCTTGGTCGTGGTGTTTCTGAACGTGCTGGCGGCGCAGGTCGGCCTCCCCCTGCCGATGGTCCCGGTGCTTGTCGTCATGGGCGCCCGCAGCCTGGCCGGTGAAGTTTCCGTCGCAGCGTTGTTCGCAGTCGCCGTCGCGGCCTGCCTGACCGCCGACATCGCCTGGTACGCGGGCGGGCAACGCTATGGCAGCCGCGTGCTGCGCACCGTCTGCCGGCTGTCGATGTCGCCCGACTCCTGCGTGCGCCAGACGCGTTCGCTCTTCACGCGCTGGGGCGTGTGGACGCTGGTGGTGGCGAAGTTCATTCCCGGCCTCGGTCCGATCTCGACGGCGCTGTCGGGACAGGCGCGGGTCGCGCTGCCGGTGTTCCTGCTGCTCGACGCACTCGGCGCCAGCCTCTTCGTCGGCGTGGCCATCGGGCTCGGCCGTGCCTTCCATTCGGCGGTCGACAGCCTTCTCGGCACGCTGGCGAGCTTCGGGCAGGTGGGTCTGGCCGTCATCGTGGGCGCGCTGCTTCTCTTCGTGGCGTTTCGCTTCGCGCAAAGGCATTGGTTGATCCGCGCCCTGCGCATGACGCGCATCTCGGTGGCCGAGCTCGAGCGACTGCGCCAGAGCGACACCCCGCACGCGATCTACGACGTGCGGGCATCGGACAGCCGGGATCGCGACGGCACGATTCCCGGCGCCCTGCCCTGGTCGGTCGACGCCAAGGAACTGCCTCCTGCCGCCGCCGCACCCGACGTCGAGGTCGTCGTCTACTGCGACTGCCCGAACGACTACTCGGCCGCCAAGGTGGCCTACCGCCTGCGCCAGGCCGGCTTTACCAATGTTCGCCCGCTGTACGGCGGCATCGACGCGTGGATTGCGGCGGGGCTGCCGGTCGAGCGGCCGGACGCGGCATCCTGCCGGGCCGTCCTGTCCTAGACCAGACCGCGCACGGCTTGCGTTATGCGTCTCAGCGGATCTCGTGCGCGTGCTGTGCCGCCCTCATGCAGCGTTTCGGCCGAGAGCCGGCAGTTGCAGGGCTCTGTCTGCCGAAAGGACGACGCAGAACAGCAGCACTCGCGGGCGATGCCGGAGCTGAAAGTGGATCTAGCAGCGACGGCCATCGGCAAGAACCGCCGCGCCAGGTCCAGCGTCGGCAAGGCGCCGAGCGGCAGCGCCTTGAGAACTTGCGACAGTTGGCCCTTCGGTTCAACTACTCGCACTTTTTCATTCCGCGGAGTCCTCCGACCTCGCACAGCGCATTGATCTCGGATTCGGCAAAAACTTGCCGATGCACGGCCGCCGTTTGATGGGCACACGAATCGTGCTCACTTCACGAGCGTCCGAACCGCGCCACTTTCTGATCTGTATCAAGCCAGTGATGGGCACCTGCAACTCGGTCTTGTACCCTGCACCCGGCGCTGCGACATCTGTCCTTCCCATCTCCAATCGCAAGACTGAATGCAGACGCCCCACGCCCCTGACGTGCTCCTACTGCTTGCTGCCATTCCGGCCGCGGGGCTGGGAGGCGCTGCCTTTCTGAAGGGCGTGCTCGGCGTCTCGACATGGCTGCGGCTTCCCCGACTGCTGGTGGCAACGACGCTGGCCGCGTTCGCCACGTCCAGCCCCGAGTTGGCAGTGTCGAGTCTGGCGGCGCTCTCCGGCAGACCTGGCATCGGCCTGGGCGACGCGCTGGGCAGCAACGTCGTCAACCTCGGCCTGATCCTGGGCGCAGCCCTGCTCTTCGGCCCGCTGACAGCCCGATTCGACGAGATCAGGCGCGACTTCCTGCTGGCTTTGGCCGTGCCGGTGTTCACCTTGCTGCTGGCGCTGGACGGCACGTTGTCGCGGCTGGACGGCGCAATGCTGCTGTCGCTGTTCGTCTTCTGGATGGCATGGCTCGTCCGGCACGCGATCACCCATCGCCGGCAAGCCCCGGTGGACGGTGATCCGCCCATCAAGGCCGCCGCTGCATGGCTGCAATTGCTGCTCGGACTGGCGGCGCTGATCCTCGCGGGCCAACTCTTCGTGAACGGCGCCTCCGGCATCGCGACGGCACTGGGCGTGCATCCCTACGTGATCGGCGCCACGCTGGTGGCCGTGGGCACCTCGCTACCGGAACTGGTCACCGTCCTGCTCGCGCGCTGGGGTGGCCACGACGATGTCGGGTTCGGCACGCTGATCGGCAGCAACCTGTTCAACGGCCTGGCCGTCGTCGGCGTCGCGGCATCGATCCAGCCGATCCACGCGCCACTGGGCGAACTGGGGGTGGCGATCGCATTCGGCGTGCTTACGGTCTTGCTGATCGCGCCGCGCGGCGGCACGATCTCGCGCCGCCGAGGCCTGTACCTGCTCACGGCCTACTCGGCCTTCGTCTTCACGACGGCAGCCCCTGCATTCTGACCTGACGGACATCTTCATGCCCCTTTCGCCCAACGACCCCTGGCACGCCATCGAGGCAGGCGTTGCAATCGAGAGCCTGGGTAGTCAGGCCACCGCAGGGTTGTCTTCCCAGGCCGTGGCGCAGCGCCGCGCCGAGGTCGGCCCGAACGCATTGCCCGAAGCGGCCCGCCGTTCGGCCTGGCTGTTCCTGCTGCAGCAGTTCAAGAGCCCGCTCATCTACATCCTTTTTGTCGCCGCAGGGCTGGCCAGCGCCCTCGGCTACTGGGGCGATGCGGCCGTGATCCTGGGTGTCGTCGTGGCCAACGCCTTGATCGGCGCTTTCCAGGAAGGACGTGCCGAGCGCTCCATGGCTGCACTGCGCCGGCTTTCGCTGTTGCAGGCACGCGTCCTGCGCGATGGCCGCGAACAAGCCATCGCGGCACATGATCTCGTACCCGGCGACATCCTGCTGCTGGCGGCCGGCGACGCAGTCGGTGCCGACGCGCGGCTCATCGGCGCCGCGGCGCTGGCCGCCGCCGAGGCCGCACTCACTGGCGAGTCGGTGCCGGTCAACAAGCACGTGAAGGTGTTGCCAGTAGCAACCGGCCTGGCCGACCGCCGCAACATGGTGTTCTCGGGCACCCACATCACGGCCGGCAGGGGACGCGCCGTGGTCACGGCGACAGGGACGCACACCGAAGTCGGCGGCATCGCCCGCATGACGCAGGAGGCACAGGAGCCAAAAACGCCGCTCGAACTTCGGCTGACCCAGTTCGGCCGCTACCTGGTGGTCGCAGCCCTGGTGCTGTTCGTCGTCGTGATGGTGCTCGGCCTGCTGCGTGGCCTGCCCCTGGCCGACGTGCTGATGGTGGCGATCAGCCAGACGGTGTCGATGGTGCCCGAAGGTCTGCCGGTAGCGATGACGATCGCGCTGGCGGTGGGCATGCAGCGCATGGCCGGACGCGGCGCGATCATCCGCCGGCTGTCCGCGGTGGAGACCCTGGGGTCGACGACCGTCATATGCAGCGACAAGACCGGCACCTTGACCCGCAACGAGATGACCGTTGGTGCCCTCTGGCTGCCGGGCGGGCGGGAAATTGCCGTCAGCGGCGTCGGCTACATGCCAGAAGGCTCGATGACCGAAGGGGGTCGGGCCGTGGGGCCGGCAGACGATGAGGTGATGAACCTGCTGTCGGCCGTGGCGCTGTGCAACGACGCCGAACTGGTTCCGCCGCACGAGGGCACGGCATCGTGGACTGTGCTCGGCGACCCGACCGAGGCCGCGCTGCTCGTCGTCGCAACCAAAGCAGGACTCGATGTGTCGGCGCTACGCCTTCAAAGGCCGCGTCGCGGCGAACTGCCGTTCGATTCCGGCACGAAGATGATGGCGACGAGCCACGACGCCGGTGCCGCACCCCGTCAGGTGTTCGTCAAAGGCGCTCCCGAATCCGTGCTTCGCATGTGCGCACTCGACGGACAGCTCGCGCTTCACGCCGCGCGATCTGCTGCCGATGCCATGGCGGGCCGCGCCCTGCGCGTGCTGGCCGTGGCCGCTGTGACTGTTCTGGCCGAAGATGCGCCGAGTGCGGCCAGCGACTCGAACGCTCTGGAGGGTGGCTTCGACGCGCTGGCAGGTCGCGCCCGTCTGCTCGGGCTGATCGGGCAGATCGATCCTCCGCGCGAAGAGGTCAAAGCCGCCGTGGCGGCCTGCCGCGCCGCCGGCATCCGGCCCGTCATGGTGACCGGAGACCACAAGCTCACGGGCCTGGCGATCGCGCGGGCACTGGGCATCGCAAGCGAGAGCGACCGCGGCGTCGATGGCCTGGAGCTCGAGTGCATGAATGAGGCCGAGCTGCGCGAAGCCCTGCCACGCATCGCGGTGTTCGCACGCGTCCACCCGGCCCAGAAGCTGCGTATCGTCGAGGCCCTGCAGTCGCGCGGCGACGTCGTGGCCATGACGGGCGACGGCGTCAACGATGCGCCGGCATTGGCGCGTGCCGACGTGGGCGTGGCGATGGGCATCACTGGCACCGAAGTGGCCAAGAGTGCCGCCAAGATCGTCATCACCGACGACAACTTCGCCACCATCGTCGGCGCGGTCGAACAGGGCCGCGTGGTCTATGCCAACCTGAAAAAGGTCATCCTGTTCCTGTTCGTGACCTCGGTGGACGAGGTGCTCGTGCTCCTGCTGGCGCTTATGGCCGGTTTCCCGCTGCCGTTGGCGGCGGTGCAGATCCTGTGGATCAACATCGTCACGGAGAGCACGCTGACAGTGAACCTGGTGATGGACCCGCCCGACGGCGACGAAATGGCCCGTGCGCCGGTGCCGCGCGACGACCGCCTGCTCGACCGGTCAATGTTGTGGCGCATCGCGCTGCTGACGCCGGTCGCGGTGGCCGCGACTTTCGGGTGGTTCGCGTGGCGCCTGTCTTCGGGCCTGCCCGTCGAGGTCGTGCGCACCGAGACCTTCACAGTGCTGGCGGTGTGCCAGTGGTTCAACGTGCTGAATTGCCAGTCGGCCGCGCGATCGGCATTGCAGTTCGGAATCCTGAGGAACCGCTGGCTGCTGGGCGGCCTGGCGTTGAGCGTGGCGCTGCAAGCTGCCGTGCTGTACTGGCCACCGTTGAACCGCTTGTTCCACACGGTGCCGATTCCGCTGGCCGATCTGCTGCCGATCCTGGCCGTCGCGAGTGGCGTGCTGTGGGTGGAAGAGCTGCGCAAGGTTTTCGTGCGGGCGCGCCGTCGGCAGCCCGGTTGACCGTGGACGACGCTATGTCTTGGCCGGCAACAGCTGCACGGTCGCGCGGCCCAGGTTGCGATAGATCCTGCGGCGCCGCACGATGGGCCACCATTCGTAAAGGAAGATCTGCAGTGGCCGCCACATGGCGACCCAGCCGCCGATCAGCAAGCTCTCTTTGAGCAGCTTGAGGAACGTGTTGGAGGCGAAGACCGAGAGCAGCTCTGCCCCGACCAGGCACGTTGCCAGGAAACCCAGACCGATCACCAGGCTCGTGCGACCCTCGATCAACAGCAACCGCAGGCTGCGCTTGGCCAGGAGGGACTTGTAGTCGAAGTAGTTCCGAATGGCCTCGGAGACCATCGGCGCCGGATCGTCGGGAGGCATCTGCTCGATGTGGACGAGGATGCGGAAATGGCTGTCCGGTGGGTACTCCAGCGCCCAGTTCTCGAGGAACTCCTCCGCATCCCGATCCAGGTCCCGATGATGGAAGGGCATGGGGTCGAGGGAGTTGAACAACTCCGCGATCTGGCTGATGCGCAGCTCGATCTGATGGACGGGAGGATGACTCTTGGTCATGCGAAGTCCCTGGTTCGAATCACGACCGACGACCCACGCGCACTGTGCACTGGACGACTGTCAGTCGCCTGCCTGGCTCTCAGCGTGCTTGACGATCGCGACCGGCAGATTCGACCCATGAAGCACGCCGTGAGACACCGATCCAAGCAGGGCCACGCGCACCGCGCCGAGGCCGCGTCCCCAATGATGATGCCGAACGAAGCGGCGCGATGCACGCGCCGCTCAAAAATCCTTGACCCGATCCGACCAAGCTACCGATGATCGACAACGCACCAAGTTCCATCCCATGCACATCGATCTCCACGCCCTCCTGCCCGCTTCATCGGCACCGTCTTGCCGATGCGCCGCTGCGTCACATGACCTGATGCGGCGTTCATGTGTCAGCGCTCGCGACGGGCCCCCAGCCATTTGACGGCCTGGAACCAAACGAGCGAGCCCACGCAAAGCCCGGCGCCCGTCAGCATGAGAACGGGCGACGGCGTGACGAATGCGAAGAGTCTGCCAACGGCTGGCACCAGCAGGACCACGGCCAGCAGCAGGCAGGTGGCAACCGAGATCCAGCCGAAGGCGGGGTTCCAGGCGCGGGAGGCCACGCTTGCCCGCGCCCAGGTTCGGTTGACGTGAATGAGCGCGAGGTTGCTGACGACCAGCACCGAAAACGCCAGCGCCCGCGCGGTCTCGTCCGAGCCCGACACCGAGCGGGCCTGGAGATAGGCGACCAGCACGATGCCGAACAGCCCCGTGCCCTGGATCAGCCCGCGCAGCATGACCTGACGGTCGAACAGGCGTGCGTCCGGACGGCGCGGTGGAGCCCGCATCGCGCCGGCCTCCAGCGGCTCGGCTTCGAACACGATCGAACACGCGGGGTCGATGATCAGCTGCAGAAACAGGATGTGCACCGGCATCAAAACCATCGGCCAGCCGAGCAGCACCGGCACCACCGACAGGCCGAGGATCGGCAGATGCACCGCCACCACGAAGGCGATGGCCTTGCGCAGGTTGGCGAACACGCGACGACCGTAGCGCACGGCCGTCACCAGCGATGCGAAGTCATCGTTCAACAGCACCAGCGCGGCCGCCTCGCGGGCGACGTCGGTGCCGCGCGCGCCCATCGCCACGCCAATGTGCGCGGCCTTGAGCGCCGGGGCGTCGTTGACGCCGTCGCCGGTCATGGCAACGATTTCGCCGCGCGCCCGCAGGGCCTGCACCAGACGCAGCTTCTGCTCGGGCCGGACGCGGCAGAAGACATCGGTGTCGTTCAGGCGCACCGACAGTGCGGCCTCGTCCAAGGTGTCGATCTGGGGCCCGGTCAGGTACTGCCCCTGTGCCACCAGGCCCGCCTGCCGTGCAATGGACAGCGCCGTCTGCGGATGGTCGCCGGTGATCATCACGACCCGAATGCCCGCGGCCCGGCACTCGGCGATCGCGGCGGGAACGTCCGTTCGCACCGGGTCCTCGAGGCCGACCAGCCCGATGAACTCGAAATCGAAGTCGTGTTGCTCCGCCGGCAGGCTGCCGGCCGCAAACACCGCGCGCGCCACCGCGAGGACGCGCAAGCCCTCGCTGGCCATCGCCTCGACCTGCCGGGCGATGGGCTCGTGCTGTTGCGAACCCAGATGGCACAGATCCACGATCGCCTCGGGTGCGCCCTTGGCGGCGACCAGCCGGTCCTGTCGATCGGGAGACTGCCAGACACGCGACATCGCCAGCAGCTCTCGCGACAGGGGGTAGTCGTCGACCAGATCCCAATCAGCGTGCAGATGTTCGGTGCCGGCCAGCTTGCTCCGACCGGCCTCCGCGATCGCCGCCTCCATCGGGTCGAAAGCGCGCCGGTGGCTCGCCAGCACGGCGTATTCGAGCACCGGGTGGAAGGCTTCCGCCAAGACCGGGGTGGCGACATCCAATCCATCCGCCACGCCCTCGACCCAGAGACGACGCACCGCCATTCGGTTCATCGTCAGCGTGCCGGTCTTGTCAACGCACAGCACGGTGGTAGCGCCCAACAGTTCCACCGCCGGCATGCTGCGCGTGAGCACGTTCTCGCGCGCCAGCCGCCAGGCGCCCAGGCCCAGGAAGATCGTCAGCACGACCGGCAACTCCTCCGGCAGGATGGCCATGGCCAGGGTGAGGCCGGCCAGCAATCCATGCAGCCAGTCGCCTCGGGCCAGGCCCCACGCGACCGCAAGCGCAGCCGCCAGCGTGAGCCCGACCACCGCGACCCAGGTCACGATGCGCTTCGTCTCTCGCTGGACCGGCGTCATCTCGGTCGCGATCGCCTGCAGCGATGCGCCGATGCGGCCCAGCGCGCTGCGCTCGCCGGTGGCCTGGACCACGCCTCGCGCCGTGCCTTGGGTCACCAGCGTCCCCGAGAAGGCCTGATTGCGCGGATCGGCGCCGGTGTCGCCCTCCGCGCCGCCGGCATGCTTGATCACCGGGGCCGATTCGCCAGTCAACAAGGACTCGTCGATCGACAGGTTCGACGCCTGCACCAAGAGCACATCCGCCGGTACACGATCTCCCTCGGCGAGCAGCACGACGTCGTCCACGACAAGCTCGCGTCCAGCGATGCGTATGGCCTGCCCATCGCGGACGACCAGGGCGCGTGGACTGGACAGGTCTCTCAACGCTTCCAGTGACCGCTCGCTGCGGCGCTTCTGCACATAGGTGATGGCGATGACGACCAGCACGAAGCCCAGCAGCATCAGCGCTTCGTGGCGATCGCCCAGCGCGAGATAGATCGCCCCGCAAGCCACGAGCAGCAGGAACATAGGCTCCAGCACGACGTCGCGCAGCACGCCAAGCGCCCCGCGTTGGTGCGACGCGGGCAATTCGTTGGGGCCGTCTTGTTCGAGCCGGCGACGGGCTTCGGCCGCCGTCAGGCCCTGTGTTGCATCGACCGTCACCGTGCGATCTCAGGACGCAGGCTTCGGCACGACAGCAGCGTGGTCGAGGTCTGGGCGGCGCCACGGGTCGACGTGGGTCATCAGGTTGAGCACGCGGTGGCGCTGCATCACCCGGCTGCGCGCCTCGACGGCGATGGCGTGCCCGGCTTCCACGCTGAGCATGGCGTCAACTTCGATGTGCGCATCGACGACGATCATGTCGCCCATCTTGCGGGTGCGGATGTCATGCACGGCTTGGATGCCCGAGGTCTCTTCCAGCGTCTTGCGAATGGCCGCCACTTCCTGGTCGTCGATCGAGCGGTCCATCAGATCGTGCATCGCATCCCATCCAAAACTCCAGCCCATCCTGCCCACCATGAACCCGACGATCGCGGCTGCGATGGGATCGAGGATCGGATAGCCGGCGAGGTTGCCCGCGATGCCGATGCCGACGACCAGTGAGGACGCCGCGTCGGAGCGCGCGTGCCAGGCGTTGGCCACCAGCATGCTCGACTTGACGCGCTTGGCCACCGACAGCATGTAACGAAAGAGAAGTTCCTTGGCGACGAGCGCGCCGCCCGCAACCCACAGAGCGACGACGTGAACCTTCTGCACGGTCTCGGGCTGCTCCAGTTTGAGGAACGCGGACCAGAGCATGCCCAGTCCGACCGCCAGCAACAGCGCGCCCAGGACCAGCGAGGCCGCCGTCTCGAATCGAAGGTGCCCATACGGATGATCCGCATCGGCATCCTTCACGCTGTGGTGGTTTGCGAACAGCACCACGAAATCGGCAACCAGGTCGGACAGTGAGTGGATGCCATCGGCGATCAGGCCCTGTGACTTGGCGAGCACGCCAACCACCACCTGGCTGATGGTCAGCAGCAGATTCACGCCGACGCTGACCCAGGTGCTGCGCGAAGCGGCGGCGGATCGCTCTTCGGGAGTGTGCTGGGAGTCTTCGACGTCGTCGGGCAAGTCAAGCGTTTTCATGGCGGTGCGAGTCAGGCTTCGGATGAGAACTCGGGTCGAGTCTTCCGGCCAGCGTACGCGAATATCCGACGTCTGGATGAACGGCGTGCAGATGTCCAACGCTCGTTGAGGCAGCTCAGAAACCCACCAGGCCCCGACGATCCCACCCGCGCTTGCGCTTGATCAATCCAGAACGAGAGCTGCCGGAGGAGAGTGCGGACTCCGACACTACTGAAGGATCGAAATGGAAGCATTTCGTTCGTTGCTGATCGCTTGCACGGTGCAGATCGTCGCCGGCGGTGCCCTGGCACAGGGTGCCATGGGTCCGGGCCCAGGCATGGGACCACGCATGCAGGGTGCCGGTCCGGGAGCCAGTGCGCCGGGGATGGGTCGCGCCATGCAGGCAGGGCAGGGCCCCGGTGCGCGAGCGGGCCTGGAGTTCACGCCGGGGTGGTCGTTCATGACACCGGCCGAGCGCGACGAGCACCGGGCGCAGATGCGTTCGATGAAGACCTACGAAGAATGCAAGGCCTACGTCGACAAGCAGCACGAGCAGATGGCCACGCGTGCGAAGGACAAGGGTGGCAAGCCGCTCGCCCAGCCGCGCCGCGATCCGTGTGCCGGACTGAAGAAGCCATGAGGCCTGGTTCCCAGGCCTGAGGTCAAGACCGGCCGATGATGCCGAGCAGCGACTGCGTCGTGTCCGCGATGGCCTCGGGGCAGCACAACCAAGACCGCCTGAGGCCTTGGCTCGACGTGCGCGGCCTTTTCAAGCTGGGCGTGACGGACCAGGAAGTCGACGAGACGCCGGCGGCGCATAGGGCGTCGCAGCGCAAGCTTCAATCTGGCGCAGGGCGGGACAATTCAGCGCGCCCTGGCTCGCTTCTGTGGCGGAGTGACGAAGGCCGCCCGATCCTGCGCAGTGCGTTCGAACTGCCGCGCGATGCTGCCGCAGACCAGGTCGCACAGCGCATAGACGGACTTGTCCGCGATGCTGTAGATCGCACTGTTGCCGCGGCTCTCTCGCGCGACCAGCCCACGCTGTGTCAGCAGTGCGAGGTGCCGTGAGACGTTGGCTGAACTGTGGCCGCACAGTTGCGCCAGCTCGCCGACGCTGCGCTCCTGCGGGCGCAGCAGGTTGAGGATCTGCAGGCGTGTCGGCTCGGACAACGCCTGGAAATACGCCGCCACCTGGGTCAGCGCTTCGTCGGGTAGTCCTTCCATGCTGCGGCATGCCCGATGTTGTGGAGTCGCCATGATGCCTCGGAGTCGGATTCTTTGCTTTTCCTTGCGCACACTTGCACTTGACTATTCAATTGTATGCGCAAATAATAGCAAAGTCGATCTGTTTCAGCCGCCCCGAAGGTCGGGGCGCCACCGGAAAGCACGCTTCATGCTCATGCTCCGCATCGTCCCTGCCGCCCTGGCCGCCTCCCTCGCGTGGGGTTTGCCGGCAGTTGCTCGAGCTCAGGCCCTCGAAGCGGTGCCGGCGCAGGCCGCTGCAACTGCCGCCGCGTCGGCCTTCGACGGCGTCGTCGAGGCCGTGCGCCAGACCGTCGTTGCGGCGCAGGTTTCGGGCGCAGTCGTCCAGCTCGATGCCAAGGTCGGCGACCGCGTGAAGGCCGGCCAGGTCCTGCTGCGCATCGATGCCCGCGCCGCTGATCAGAACGCCGCCGCCGGCGACGCCCAGGTTCAGGCGGCCCGCGCTTCGCTGGAGCTGGCGAGCAAGGACTTCGAGCGTCAGAAGCAGCTCTTCCAGAAAAACTACATCAGCCAGGCCGCGCTGGAGCGCGCCGAGTCGGAATTCAAATCGACGCAGGCGCAGGCCCACGCGCAGCTGGCCCAGGCCGGCGCGGCACGAACCCAGAGCGGCTTCTACGTCGTGCGCGCACCGTTTGCCGGCGTGATCGCCGAAGTGCCGGTGTCGCTGGGCGACATGGCGATGCCCGGCCGGCCGTTGCTGACCCTCTACGATCCGGCGGCGCTGCGCGTCACTGCGGCCGTCCCGCAGTCCATCGCGGCGCAGGCAGTGGCCGGGCTCGCGCCGCGCATCGAGCTGCCCGGCTTGCCGGCAGCGTCCGCGTGGGTGACGCCGGCGCAAGTCCAGCTGCTGCCGACGATCGACCCGGCGACTCACACGGTTCAATTGCGCGCCGACCTGCCGGCCGGCGTCACGGGCGTGTCGCCCGGCATGTTTGCGCGGCTATGGCTGCCCTTGCCACCCACGCAGGCCGCCGCGGGCCGGGACGCGGCGACGCTGTCGGTGCCGCTCGGGGCGATCGTGCGCCGCGCCGAGATGACCGGCCTGTACGTGCTCGATCCGAGCGGCAAGCCGGTTCTGCGCCAGGTCCGCCTGGGTCGGTCGCAGGGTGACCGGGTCGAGATCCTCTCCGGACTGATGGCTGGCGAGCGCGTCGTCTCCGATCCGCAGGCCGCCGCGCGCACGCGCTGAGGCTCCCGTCATGACCGACTCCTCGACGATGCACACCGACACGGGCGCGCTCGGCGTCTCCGGCCGGATCGCGGCATTCTTCCAGCGCGCGCAGATCACGCCGCTGCTCGCGCTGGTGGCGCTGCTGCTGGGCTTCTTCGCCGTCGCCGTCACGCCGCGCGAGGAAGAGCCGCAGATCAACGTGACGATGGCCAACGTGCTGATCCCCTTCCCCGGGGCGGCGGTGCGAGATGTCGAGCAGATGGTCGCCGGCCCTGCCGAGCAGGTGCTGTCGCAGATGTCCGGCGTCGATCACGTGATGTCGGTGTCGAGGCCCGGCATCGCCATCGTCACGGTGCAGTTCAAGGTGGGCGTGCCGCGCACCGAGGCGCTGGTGCGCCTGTACGACACGGTGAACTCGAACGCCGACTGGCTTCCCAAGGGTCTGGGCGTGCTCGACCCGATCATCAAGCCCAAGGGTATCGACGACGTGCCGATCGTCACGCTCACCTTGTTCAGCAAGAACGCCGGCACCGGCCCGTTCGACCTGGAGCGCGTGGCGCACAGCATCGAGGCCGACCTCAAGCGTGTGCCCGGCACACGCGAGGTCAGCACCATCGGCGGCCCCGGCCGCGCGGTGATGGTCGAGATCGACCCGGCGCGCCTGTCCGGCGCGGGCGTGACGGTGGCCGACCTGCGCCAGGCGCTGCAGTCAGCGAACCTGGGCCTGCCGGTCGGCGAGCTGATCGCCGGCAACCGCGCGGTCGCGATCGAATCGGGGCCGTTCCTGCACCAGGCCAGCGAGGTGGCCGACCTGGTGGTGGGCGTGCGCGCCGGCAAGCCGGTCTTCCTGCGCGATGTCGCCAGCGTCCGCGACGGTCCGATGCCGCCGAGCCGCTATGTCTGGCACGGCGTGGCCGCGGCAAGCGGCGTCCCGGCCGCGGAGTTTCCGGCCGTCACCATCGCCATCACCAAGAAGGCCGGCGAGAACGCCATCGACGTGGCCAACGCCGTGATGAAGCGGGTCGATGCGCTGCGCAACACCGTGATCCCCGGCGACGTGCAGGTGGCCGAGACGCGCAACTACGGCGCGTCGGCCAACGACAAGGCGCAAAAGCTGATCCAGAAGCTGCTGTTCGCGACAGCGTCGGTGGTGGCGCTGGTCTTCATCGCGCTGGGAAAGCGCGAGGCCGCGATCGTCGGCAGCGCCGTGATCCTGACGCTCACCGTCACGCTGTTCGCCTCGTGGGCCTGGGGCTTCACGCTCAACCGCGTGTCGCTGTTCGCGCTGATTTTCTCGATCGGCATCCTGGTCGACGACGCCATCGTGGTGGTCGAGAACATCCATCGGCACCAAGGCCTGTACCCGGGCCGCACGCTGACGCAGATCATCCCGGGCGCGGTCGACGAGGTCGGCGGTCCGACGATCCTGGCGACGCTGACCGTGATCGCCGCGCTGCTGCCGATGGCCTTCGTGTCGGGATTGATGGGCCCGTACATGAGCCCGATCCCGATCAACGCGAGCATGGGCATGTTGCTGTCGCTCGCGATCGCCTTCGTCGTCACGCCGTGGCTCGCTCGTCTGTGGATGAAGGCCCTGCCGGCACCGTCCGCGGAAGCTGCCGGCGACGTGCCGCACCCCGCCGCGCACCACGGCCTGTCGGCCAGGATCGCACCGGTCTTCGAGCGCCTGTTTCGGCCGTTGCTCGACGAACGGCGCGGTGGCCGAAACCGTGGCCTGTTGGGCCTGGGCATTGCCGTGCTGATCGCGATCTCGCTGGCCCTGCCTGCCACCGGCCTGGTGTTGCTGAAGATGCTGCCCTTCGACAACAAGTCGGAGTTCCAGGCGATCGTTGACATGCCGGCCGGCACGCCCGTCGAGCAGACCGCCGCCGTGCTGCACGAACTGGGCAACTACCTGGCCACCGTGCCCGAAGTCACCGACTACCAGGCCTATGCCGGCACCGCCGCGCCGATCAACTTCAACGGGCTCGTACGGCAGTACTACCTGCGTGCCGGCGGCGAGGTCGGCGACCTGCAAGTCAACCTCGTCGGCAAGCATGACCGCAAGGCGCAGAGCCATGCCATCGCGACGCGCGTTCGGCCTGCGCTGCAGAGGATCGGACAGCGATTCGGCGCCAACGTCAAGGTGGTCGAAGTGCCGCCGGGTCCGCCGGTGCTGTCGCCCATCGTTGCCGAGATCTACGGACCCGAAGCCACCGGCCGGCAGCAGGTGGCCAAGGCCGTGCGCGCCGTTTTCGAGAAGACGCCGGGCGTCGTCGACGTGGACGACAGCAGCATCGCGGTCGCGCCGAAGACCCTGCTGCTGGTGGACCGCCAGAAGGCCTCGATGCTCGGCGTGCCGCAGCAGGCGATCGTCACCACGCTGCGCGCCGGCCTGGCCGGCGAAGCCACCGCCTACCTGCACGACCAGACGAAGTACCCGGCGGCCGCCGTCATCCAGCTGCCGCCCGAGCGCCAGGGCGACCTGAACGCGCTGCTGCAGCTCGCCGTGCGCAGCGCCGACGGCAAGCTGGTGCCCATCCGCGAGTTGGTGACGGTGAGCAACACCCTGCGCGAGCAACCGCGGTACCACAAGGACCTGCTGCCGGTGAACTTCGTCGTCGCCGACATGGCCGGTGCGCTCGATAGCCCGCTGTACGGCGTGTTTCGGATGCGCGGCGACATCGCGAGGATCGCCACACCCGGCGGCGGCACGCTGCAGGAGTACTTCATTCACCCGCCCGAAGACCCGTACCGCGACTACGCGTTGAAGTGGGACGGCGAATCGCAGATCACCTACGAGACCTTTCGCGACATGGGCCTGGCCTATGGCGTCGGCCTGATCCTGATCTATCTGCTGGTGGTCGCGCAGTTCGGCAGCTACCTGACGCCGCTGATCATCATGGCGCCGATTCCGCTCACCATCATCGGCGTGATGCCGGGCCACGCGCTGCTCGGGGCGCAGTACACCGCCACCAGCATGATCGGGATGATCGCCCTGGCCGGGATCATCGTGCGCAATTCGATCCTGCTGGTGGACTTCATCAACCTGCAGGTGCGCGACGGAGTCGCCTTTCGGGAGGCCATCGTGCGCTCGGCCATCACGCGGGCGCAGCCGATCGTGCTGACCGGCCTGGCCGCGATGCTCGGCGCCTTCTTCATCCTCGACGACCCGATCTTCAACGGCCTGGCGATCTCGCTGATCTTCGGCATCTTCGTCTCGACCCTCCTGACGCTGGTCGTGATTCCGATCCTCTACTACGTCGCCTACCGCCACCGGCTCTCGGCCCTCACGGGTTCCGTCGATCCCGACGCGCCGCAATCCCTCACCCGTTCTTCCACCACAACTTCCATTCAAGGAGCTTGACCATGACTTCCTGGCAAATCGTTCGACTCGTCGCTGGCACCTTCATCCTGCTGTCGCTGGCGCTCGGCATTCCCGGCAGCCCGATCTTCGTCAGTCAATGGTGGCTGGCCTTTACCGCCTTCGTCGGCGCCAACCTGCTGCAGAGCGCGCTGACCAAGTGGTGCCTGATGGAAGCCATCGTGCGCAAGCTCGGGGCGCGCGCAGGAGCCTGATCGTGATTCTGTTTCGCGGCGGCAAGGAAGTGGGCGCCAGTCCGGCGCGATGCCGGCAGACGACCTCGTGCGCTGGGCGCAAACCCATGTCGCACAGGGACCGGACGCGGGGATGAACGCGATGCGCAGCGCCCCTTGCATCCTTTCGCTGGCCCTGGCCTTGGCTTGCCCGGCCGGGACCGCGAGCGCGACCGACCTGATCGATGCATGGCAGGCTGCGGTGCAGAACGACAAGACCTACGCGGTCGGACGAGCGGCGCAGGCGGCTGCGCAGCCCCGCCGCGACCAGGCGGCGGCGCTGTGGAAGCCGAACGTCGGCCTGACCACCTCGTTGGGTGTGGGGACCCATGAGACCGATACCCGCGGCGCACAGTTCAGCGCACCGGGCTTCGGGCAGTCCGGCGGGGTGGGCTTCAGCACCTCGGTGACCAACGGCACCTCGGGCCGCTGGGCAGTCACGGCGACCCAGCCGCTGTACAACCCGCAGCGTCGGGCCCAGCAGCAGCAGCTGTCCCTGTCCGCCGACCTGGCCGACCTCGAATGGCAGGCGGCGGGACAGTCGCTGATGCTGCGAACGACCGAGCGCTACTTCGATCTGGCCCTGGCCGAAGAGACGCTGCGCGTGCTCCGCCTGCAGCTGGATGCGGTGCAGCGCGCCACCACCGAGGCGCAGGACCGCTTCAAGCTGGGCTCGGTGCCGGTCACCGACACCCACGAGGCGCGTGCGCGCCTGGCCGGCGTCCGCGCGCAGATGCTGACCGCCGAGAGCGATGTGCAGGTCAAGCGAAACCTGCTGGCCGACAGCACGGGCCTGCCGGCGACCGCCCTGGTGGCGCGCCTGCCCGCAACCGTGCCTGGCATCTCCGGCAGCACGACTTCGCGCCCGCTGGAGCCCTGGCTGACCGAGGCGCAGGCCGGCAACCCCGGTATCCGCAGCCAACTGCTGGCAGTGGAGGTCGCCCGGCAGGAAGCCCTCAAGTACAGCCTGCGCGCGTCGGCCACCGTTGAACTCGTGGCCCAGGCGGGTCGCGACCGGCTGAGCGGCAGTGGCGAGTTCGGGTCGGCCAGCAACACCGGAACCAACCGCATGATCGGCCTCCAGCTGTCGGTGCCGTTGTTCACCGGTGGCTACCGCGATGCCAAGCAGGAAGAGGCGATTCGCCTCGTCGACAAGTCGGCGGCAGAGGTCGAGCGCACGCGACAGGAGGTGGCGCAGCAGGTGCGCGCGGCCTGGTTGGGCCTGAGCGTCGGCGCCGAGCGGGTGCAGGCCCTCGCAGAGGCCCTCAGCGCCAGCGTGTCACGTCGCGACGCCACGCAACTCGGGCACGAGGTCGGCCAGCGCACGACGCTGGACCTGCTCAATGCCGAGAACGACAGCGCTTCCGCGCAACTCGCGCTGGCCCAGGGCCGCGTGGGTCTGCTGCTGGATCGACTGCGCCTGGCCGCACTGGTGGGGCAACTCGACGAAGCCGCTCTGCGTTCGGTCAATGCCGAACTGGCCGCGGCCCCACCCTGAACCCTGAACAGGAGACACCCAATGGCACACATCGTCATCCTCGGCGCCGGCATCGGCGGCATGCCCGCAGCGTATGAATTGCGCGCGCTGCTCGATTCGACGCACCGCATCACGGTCGTCAACGCGGTCGACTACTTCCAGTTCGTGCCCTCCAACCCGTGGCTGGCGGTGGGCTGGCGCAAGCGCGAGACCATCACCTTCCCGCTCCGGCCCCACCTCGAACGAAAGGGCATCGGCTTCGTGGCCCAGCAGGTGCAGCGCATCGACGCCGAGGGCAATGCGCTGGAACTGGCCGACGGCAGCCGCCTGGCCTACGACTATCTCGTGATCACGACAGGCCCCAAGCTCTCGTTCGACGAAGTGCCCGGCGCCGGGCCCGAAGGCCACACCCAGTCGATCTGCAAGGTCGACCATGCCGAGCAGGCCTGGGCGCAGTACCAGCAGTTCCTGCAGGACCCCGGCCCGGCTGTCATCGGCGCGATGCCCGGCGCGTCGTGCTTCGGCCCGGCATACGAGTTCGCGTTCATCTTCAACACCGACCTCAAGCGCCGCAAGCTGCGCCGCAAGGTGCCGATCACCTACGTGACCAGCGAGCCCTACATCGGCCACATGGGACTGGGAGGCGTGGGCGATTCCAAGTCGATGCTGGAGAGCGAGTTCCGCAACAACGACATCAGGTGGATCACCAACGCCAAGGTGACCAAGGTCGAAGCGGGCAAGATGTTCGTCACCGAAATGGACGAGAACGGGCAGCCGAAGAAGGAGCACGAACTGCCCTTCAAGTTCAGCATGATGCTGCCGGCCTTCAAGGGCGTCGATGCGGTCGCTGCCGTGGATGGCCTGTGCAACCCGCGCGGTTTCGTGCTGATCGATGAGCACCAGCGCAGCAAGAAGTACCGCAACATCTTCTCGGCAGGCGTCTGCGTGGCGATCCCGCCGGTCGAGGTAACGCCGGTGCCCACCGGCGCGCCCAAGACAGGCTACATGATCGAGACCATGATCACCGCGATCGTGCACAACATCGCCAATGAGATCGCGGGGCAGCCCGCCACGGCCAAGGGCACCTGGAACGCGATCTGCCTTGCCGACATGGGTGACACCGGCGCCGCCTTCGTCGCCATGCCGCAGATACCGCCGCGCAATGTGAACTGGTTCAAGAAGGGCAAGTGGGTCCACCTGGCAAAAGTGGGCTACGAGAAGTACTTCATGTACAAGATGAAGAACGGGACCTCGGAGCCGATCTACGAGAAGTACGTGCTGAAGTCGCTGGGCATTGAGCGGCTCGAACGATGAAGCCGGAAGGCCCCATGAACTGGATCAGTCGATCCATCGTCGGCCTCTATCCGCAACCGACGCGCAGGCACACGCCGACTTCGCCGCACGGCGCAAGCGCCTCGTGCGCTACGGAATCATCGTTGCTGGGGTCACCGGCGCGCGGGAACTGCGGACATCTGCAAACTCACTCCACCAGAACGATCGGCTCGAGCGCATCGCCCTGCGGCAAGACGCGGCCGATGACCGCGGTGTGCAGGTAACCCGCGGCGCGCAGCTCCGCGACACAGGACTCGACGGCCGTGTCGGGCACGCTGGCAAGCAGGCCGCCGGCAGTCTGCGGGTCGAACAGCAACGGGTAGCGCGCGTGCGCCGCGAACTCGGCCTGGTTGCGCAGCGCACGGCGCAGCCGCACATTGGCTGGCTGCAGTGAGCTGACGATGCCGGCTTGAACGCATTCCAACGCGCCGTCCAGCAATGGCAGCGCCGACAAGGTCAGCTCGGCATCGACGGCCGATGGACGCGTCATCTCCACCAGATGGCCGAGCAGCCCGAAACCGGTCAGATCGGTGCAGGCGGTGGCGCGGTGGCGGATGAGGATCTGTGCGCCCACTCGGTTCGACACCATCATCGACTGCAGCGCCGCGTCGATCCAGCGGCCCTTGGCCTCGAGGAGGTTGCGCGCTGCGAACAGCGTGCCGGTGCCGATCGGCTTGGTCAGCAGCAGCAGGTCGCCGTTTCGCATGCCGCCCTTGCGCATCACGCCGCTCATGTCTTCGTCGATCAGTCCGTTGACGGCGAAGCCCAGGGCCAGCTCACGGCCTTCGCCGGTGTGGCCGCCGACCAGCGCGCAGTTCGCGTCGTTCAGCATGTCCACCGCGCCGGTCATCATCTGCAGCAGCAGGTCCTCGACCTTGGCTTCCAGCCCCGGCGGCACGGTGGCGATGGCGGTGGCCGACTGGGCTTCGCCGCCCATCGCGAAGATGTCGCCCAGCGCGTGGTTGGCGGCGATTCGGCCGAACACGTACGGGTCGTCGATGAACGCGCGGAAGAAGTCGACGGTGTGCACCAGCGCCTTGCCCGGCGGCACGCGCAGCACCGCGGCGTCGTCGGGCGAGTGCAGGCCGATCAGCACGTCGTCGCGCGCCACCGGCACCAGTGCGCCGAGCGCGCGCGCCAGCACCGTCGCGCCGACCTTCGCGCCGCAGCCGCCGCATCGCATCGCGATCGCCGAGATCGCCTGCAACGACTCTTCCTCGGTCAGCCGCAGTTGCGACGTGCCGGCGGGCTCCGGCGCGTGGCCTGTATCCATCGGGGGAAAGTCGCCGAAGCGCCGCATGAAGCGCCGGTCGATCCAGTCCTTCCAGCGCCATACCCAATCGCCTTCGAAGCCGATGGCGCCGCGCGACGCCACCGCATGGCGGTCGCCGGTGCTGATCAGCGCCAGCCAGTGGCGCTGCGGCCGGTAGGCGCGCAACGGCTGCCCGAGCACGCTGCGGCGCAGGTTCTCGGCCAGCGGCGGGCCCATGCGCACCGCGAACACGCCGGCCTTCTCCAGCGGTCGGCCGACGATGGCGGCGATGTCGCCAGCGGCGAAGATCAGCGGGTCGGTCACCGACTGCAGGTGTTCGTCGACCTCGATGAAGCCGGCGCCGTCGAGCGCCAGACCGGTGCCGCGCAGCCAGGGTGCGCCGCCGGCCTGGGTGACCCAGACCACTTCGTCGGCGACCCAGGTCCGGCCGTCGGCGCTGGCGAGACCTCCCGACGACACTTCGACCACCTCGGCGTCGCGATGCAAGGTCACGCCGCGTTCCTTCAGCACTCGCTCGAAGCGGCTGCGCACGCCGGCGCTGTGAGTGGGCAGGATGGCGTCGCCGGCGGTGAACAGATGGAAGGACAGCTGGTCCGGATCGCGGCCCAGCGCCTGGAGTTCGATGCGCAGCCGGTACTGCATCGCCAGCGTCAGTTCGACGCCGCCGGCACCGCCGCCGACCACCGCGATGGTCCTGGGACCGGCATGGCCCCGCACCCGCTCCAGCAGCGCCAGCCAGCGTTCGTTGAACTGCCGGATCGGCTTGACCGGCACCGCAAATTCGTCGGCGCCCGGCGTCTGCGCCATCTGCGGCGTCGAGCCGATGTTGATCGACAGCAGGTCGTAGGCGATCGGCGGCCGATCGCGGCACAGCACGCGCTGCGCGCTGCGGTCGATGCCGATGGCTTCGGCGCGGAACATGCGCGCGCCGGCAAAGACGCACAGTCGATCGAGGTCGATATGGACCGCATCGAAGTCGTAGTGGCCGGCGATGTAGCCCGGCAGCATGCCGGAATAGGGCGTGTGGCTGTCGGTGCAGATCAGGTTCAGCCGAACGCCGGCGAGCGGCTTCATCGCGAACCGGCGCAGCACGCCGACGTGGCTGTGGCCGCCGCCAATCAGGACGATGTCGCGGAGGACCGGCTGTTCGGAAGGCTGCACTCTCGGTACGGTTTGCTGCGGGGGATCAAGAAGGCGCGATGGCGCAGCCCATTGTCGACGCCTGCGGAGAGACCGACTCGCGCTCGCATCCTTGCCCCGGAACTTCCAGGGCAGCGAGACGACGGAGATCTTCGGGTCGATCGACGTCCCAGAGCACCTCGCCTTCATGCCAGTTCAGCCCGAGCTCCCGCATTCGCGCGCGGGTCTGTGCCATCACGCGGTCGGTGCCCCAGGCGATATCGCGAAACAGCTCCGGTATCGCGCGTCGAAGTCCGATCAGCACATAGCCCCCGTCATCGGCAGCGACGAAGGTGGCGTCGTGACCGGCGCGCAGAGCGTCGGCGGCCGCGTGCAGGTGCGATGCCGTGAGCGGCGGACAGTCGGTGCCGATCACCAACAGCGCAATGCCCTCGGGCCCGTGCGCGAAGGCGGCGAGCATTCTCAGACCGAGATCGCCCGAGGGCTGTGAACGCGCCTTCACGCCGTAGCGCCTCGAGAGCGCGCGGAAGAAGCGATGCGACGCATCGGGTGCAGCCCAGATCGTGACCTGGCCCAGCGCCGCGCCGACGGCGGTGACGACGGTTCGGGCCGCCAGGCGTCGATGCAACCGTGCCGCACCCTCCGGACCGAGAGCCGGGATCAGCCGCGTCTTCGCGAAGCCCGCGATCGGCGCCTTGGCCAGCACGGCGATGTCGACACGGCGCGGGGGCGAGGTCATCGCTTGTCCAGTCGACCGTGCCCGTAACGCTGGGCCAGGCGCGCCGGGTCGGCGCCGAAGAAGTACGCCGCACGCAGACGCCACATCAACCAGACCGTGCGCCCTACCCCGCCCTGTTCCCAGCGTCGCGCGGAGGTCAGGACGCAGTCGCGCAAACAGGCGGGCCTTCCGATCCGCTTGAGCCGGCGCGACATTTCGATGTCTTCCATCAATGCCAGCGCGGGGAACCCGCCCACCGCGTGGAATGCGGCACGGGTCATGAACATAGCCTGGTCGCCGGTGGCGATCCCCGTCAGCCGCGAGCGCAGATTCATCAGCCGGCCCACCCACCTCAGCGGGGGACGATGGCTGTCGATGCGCACATCGAACCGACCCCATGCATGTCCGTCGGCGATAGCCTCGAGGACAAGTTCGTACGCACCATCCGGCAATCGCGTGTCCGCATGCAGGAAGAGGATGATGCGGCACGGCCGCGCCGCCGCGCCTGCGTTCATCTGCGAAGCGCGGCCACGAGCGGCGCTCAAGGTGCGATCTGCCACACGGTCTGCGATATCGAAGCTGCCGTCCGTGCTGCCGCCGTCGACCACGACGAGCGAGGCGCCGCGCTGCCGCAAGGGTTGCAGCGCTCGCAGGCTTTCAGCCAGCGAAGCGGCCTCGTTCAGCACGGGCATGACGACGAGGAGCTCGGCGAGCTCCTCGTTGCCCGGGTCGCCCTCTCTACGCACGGCGCCAGGCATGGAACCGGGCTGCGAACGCGAGCAGCCTCTTCGGCTGGTGGGCGAGCCGCCACGCGCCGGCGACCGACTTGTTGGCCTCGGACATCGTCGGGTAGGTGTGGATCGTGCCCAGGATCTTGTTCAGGCCGATGCCGTGCTTCATGGCGAGGACGAACTCGGCCAGGAGGTCGGCGGCATGCTCCCCGACGATCGTGACACCGAGGATCTTGTCCTTGCGCGGCGCGGTCAGGACTTTCACGAATCCCTTGGCTTCGCTGTCGGTGATTGCTCGATCGAGGTCTGCGATGTGAAAGATCGTGACCTCGTGGGCCAGCTTCTGCTCGGTGGCTTCGCGAACGTTCAGTCCGACCCGCGCCACTTCGGGATCGACGAACGTGGCCGCCGGAATCACGCGGTAGTCGACCCGGAACTTCTTGAAGGGATCGAAGAGCGCGTTGACGGTCGCGTACCACGCCTGATGCGCTGCAACGTGCGTGAACTGATACGGCCCCGCCACGTCGCCGGCGGCGTAGATGTTCGGAAGCGTCGTCTGCAGGAAGCCGTTGGTCTCCACCGTCTTGCCAGTGTCGATGCCGAGCTCCTCGAGGCCGAAGCCTTTCAACCGGGCGGCGCGGCCGACGGCGACCAGCACGACGTCGAACGGAATCCGGACTTCGTTGCCCGAGTGCTCGGCGACGAGGACTTTCTCTTCGCCTTGCCGCTCGAAGCGAAGCGCGCGATGGTCGACGCGAAGATCGACGCCCTCGGCCACGAACTGCCGGGTCACCAGAGCGGCGACATCGTCGTCCTCGCGAGAGAGCAGACGCGGGCCCATCTCGACCTGCGTCACTCGCGAGCCGAGCCGCGCGAAGGCTTGCGTCAGCTCGCAGCCGATCGGGCCGCCGCCGAGAACCAGCAGCCTTGTGGGCAAGGTTCGAAGGCTCCAGATCGTGTCCGAGGTGAGGTAGCCCGACTCGGCGAGGCCGGGAAGGTCCGGGACGGCCGGCTCGGCGCCGGTCGCGATGACGATGCTTCGCGTGCTCAGGCTTCGAGTGGTGCCGTCGGCCCGGGTGATGTCGACCTGCCAGGGCGTCGCGATGCGCGCATCGCCGGCGATCACCTCGACGCCGAGGTGGGTGTAGCGCTCGACCGAGTCGTGCGGCTCGACCTCGCGCACCACGCGCTGCACGCGCTCCATGGCGGCCGCGAAATCGAGGTCGGCCCGTGCGCCGCGAAGGCCCAGCTCGGCCGAACGGGCAATGTCGGACACCAGCCGTGCGGTCCGGATCAGGGCCTTCGAAGGCACACATCCCGTATTGAGGCAATCGCCGCCCATGCGGCCGCGCTCCACCAGCGTCACCTTGGCCTTCACCGCCGCCGCGATGTAGGCCGACACCAGGCCTGCCGAGCCGGCGCCGATCACGACGAGGTTGCGGTCGAAGTGCGAAGGCTTGCGCCAGCGGGCGGTGAGCTTGCGCCTGCGGTAGAGGTCGAGTGCCGCCTTGGTGGCGAGCGGAACGAGTGCGAGCAGCAAGAACGAGAGCAGCAATCGCGGCGATGCGATGTCCGAGAGCGTGCGGATCTGTGCCAGCTGCGTTCCGGCATTGACGTAGACCACCGTGCCAACGAGCATGCCGAGCTGGCTGACCCAATAGAACGTGAACGTGCCGATGGCGGTCAGGCCCATGGCGAGGTTGATGAGGAAGAACGGCAGGGCCGGCACCAGCCTCAGCGTGAGCAGGTAGAAGCTGCCGCCCTTGCGGATGCCATCGTCGACGCTGCGCAGTCGTGCCGCGAAATGCGAGGCGACCCAGTCGCGCAGGACCAGGCGCGAGAGCAGGAACGCGATCGTGGCTCCTATCGAAGCTGCGAACGAGGCGATCAGCGTGCCCCACACGAGGCCGAAGAGCGCCCCTGCTGCCAGCGTCAGGATGGTGGCGCCGGGTAGCGAAAGTCCGGTCACGGCCACGTAGACGGCGAAAAAGACGGCTGCGGCCCGCAACGGATTGCCGGCGCGCCAGGTTTCCAGCCGCGCCTGTTCGCCCTTGAGGACATCGAGGCTCAGGTAGTGGCCGAGTCCCAGGGCGAACCATGCGACCACGACCAGCACGACGATCGCGGCAATCCACCAGCGCTTGTTCATCCGAGGACTTTCATGGAGACGACGTCGGGTCGAAGGCGATCCAGCCCCAATGCAGCCGCATCCCGATGGTGACGATGCAAAGCGCGGAGAAGACGTACGCCAACACGGCAAAGTGCTGCGGCCACAGGCACATGGCGACAAAGAAAGCCAACGTCTCGGCAGCTTCGGTCAAGCCGCCGAGAAAATAGAACGACTTGTCCGGATACGCGGGGCTGGTCAATCCGCGCTTGGCAGCGAGGATCGCGAAGGCGAGGAAGCTGGTGCCGGTGCCGACGAATGCCGCGAGGAGGACGGCCGCCGCCAGCGCATTGGCGAGCGGATCGGCGATCGCGAAGGCCAGGGGGACGGCGGGGTAGAAGAGGAAGTCCAGGCTGATGTCGAGGAAGCCGCCGCGGTCGGTCGGCGTCGTCTGGCGGGCGACGGCGCCGTCGAGGCCGTCGAAGAGCCGCGACAACAGGATGGCGCCCGCGCCGATCCCGTAGGCATTCAGGGCGATGGCGAGTGCAGCCAGCCAACCGATCGCCAGGCCGACGAACGACAGCGCGTCGGCGCTGGCGCCGGCACGAACCAGGACGCGTGCCAGCGCGTCGATGGCGGGGCGGATCGCCGCGTTGGCTTGTCGATCGATCACCCGTCGGACTCCGTGGCGTTGGTCGCGCAGGGCCAGAGCGCGACCAGCGCGTCGAGTTCGGCCAGGACGCGTTCGACGCCCTCGGCAGAAAGATAGTGATCGACGCGATCGCGCACGTGATCGACCAGTGCTGCCGCGCTGCTCGCAGCCGACCAGTCCTCCCCGGCGACGATGGCCGGTGCGGGGAGCTTCGAAACGACACGCCACTTCGCGCACCAGGTCACCGACCACAGCCACATCGCCCGGCGCAGCGGCAAGTGCCAGTCGCACTCCTCCGCGGCGCCGCCACCGAACGCTGCGGCCCAGACGTCGTAGGTTGCCGCGACTTCTGCCGGTGTCAGCGTCGCGCGGTTGTCGAGGTCCCAGGACGTCGATGTGTAGAGCGTGGCGTGGGCCAGGTCGAGCGGCGGGTAGCTGTAGCGACACTTCTCGAGATCGACGAGCACCGCTTTGCCGTCCGCCCTGACGATGAAGTTTCCTGGATGAGCGTCGAACGAGATCAGCCTCTTCGCGGGCCGCGCCAGGCGGTTGCAGAGCCTGTGCAGGCGTTCGATCTCGGCCTCGATGGCGTCGCGCACGGGCGCTGCGAGGGCGGCCGCTTCGAGGTGCCGGGCCTGGCTCTCGATCTCGGTCATCAAGGCGAAAAGCGGATCCGGCGCGTCGTCCAGAGGCGCCCGATCCTGAACGTGCGGCAGCGGCAGCGCGTGAATACGGGCCAGTGCGCGCGCAATGGCGCCGAGATCCTGCGGCAGCGTCGCCGCTCGGCCGACGATGTCTTCGACGAGCAACGCGCCGCGAGGCAGTTCGTCGGAGACCGGCAACACGTGATGCAGCGCGGGCGTGTGCCCGCTAGCAGCGGCACGCTCGAAGCAGGCGGCCTGATAGGCCAGGTTGTCGGCCGGGCTCAACGCCATCTGACTCTGTTTGGGAATCCGGGCAAGGACTCCGAGGCCCACGAGACGCACATGCGAATGAGCGAGCCCCGTGTCGCGAAGCGGTTGCAGCGCCGTCCCTTGCCAGTGCGGCAGCTCGCGGGCCAGCACGCGGGCGAGCTGGCGACAGAGAAGGTCATCGTCGAGCGCGCTCATTCGAGCGTCAGCACACGGCCGGCCGCGGACTGTGCATCGGCGGCGTCGTGCGTCACGAGCAGGGTTGGCAAGCCGCGCCGCGCCGCATGGCCGAAGACGAGCCGGCGGAAGTCATCACGCAGCGCGGCGTCGAGCTTGCCGAACGGCTCGTCGAGCAGAAGGATTCGCGGCGCGGCCAGCAGCGTCCGCATCAATGCAACGCGCGCGCGTTGACCGCCCGAAAGCGTCGACGGGTCGCGCCCGCCGTAGCCCGCCAGACCGCACTCGTCGAGCGCCTGGTCGATCGCCCTGCCCCGCGGGCCGCGACCGGTCACGGCAGCCGGGAGCCCGAACAGCAGGTTGCCGGCGACCGACAGGTGCGGGAACAGGAGATCGTCCTGGAACAGGATGCCCGCACGCCGCTCGTGGGGCGCCAGACCGTTCAGCCGACGCTCGCCGATCGAGACCTCCCCTTCTGCAGTGAACGGCGCGTGAAGATGGCCGCCAATGAACGCCAGCAGGCTGGACTTGCCCGAGCCGCTCGCGCCCATCACCGTGACGATCTCGCCGGGCGCGATGTCGATCGAGAGCGACCGGATCAGCTCGCGCCCGGGCAGGGCGATGCGAACATCGCGCAGACGCAGCGCGTCGGACGCTGCACGCTCGGCGTTCACGCCATGCCTCGACGACGGATGAATACGGCCGCGGGAATCACAAGTGCCGTGGCGTAGACGAGGAGCGGGATGGCAGCCTGCAGGAAGGTGAAGACACCCATGATGCGCCGGTCTGCCCCGGACGACAGGGTGACCGCCTCGGTGGTCAGCGTCGCGATCCTTCCAGCGCCCGCGAACAGCGTGGGCAGGTACTGGCCGACGCTGACCGCGCAGCCGACCGCGAACGCGAGCAACAGCGGCTTGAGCAGCAGAGGCAGTCGCAGCCGCCAGAGCACGCGTCCGGGCGAGGCGCCCAGCGCTGCCGCCGAGCGGGCATAGCGCGGGTCGAGGGCACGCCACGGATCGGCCAGGGACAGGAATGCGTAGGGCAGCACGAACACGAGGTGCGCCCAGGCCACCGCGAGCCACCGGCCGTCGATCTCGAGACGCACCAGCACCACCTGGAAGCCGTAGAGGAAGGCAATCTGCGGCACCAGCAGCGGCGCGTAGACGAGCCACAACGCGCGTCGTGTGGGCGCGCGGCTGCGGCGCGTCTCGCTCTCGAGGCAGGCGATCGTGAGCGCGACGGCGACGAAGGCGCTGGCCAGGGCCAGGCTCAGCGTCGTCCACACGGTCTCCTCCACACGCGGCCACTGCGACGCCCAGGTGGCGAGACTCCAGTGTTGGGGGAGCGCAGCGGGGAAGCGCCAGCTTTCGGTGAACGACCAGACGACCATGCCGAGCAACGAAACGAGTCCGAGAAGCCATGCAAGCCCACCCGCCGCCGCGGCGCCCGCGCCCAGGACGCCGATGGCTCCGCCCCGTCGTCCGGTTTCGCACCAGCGCCGGCCAGCATGCACAACGACGATTTCGCCGAGTCGCCAGAGGCCGAGGCAGGCGAGCACGAGCAAGCCTTGCAGGACGGCTGCCGCCGCCGCCGGGAAGTAGCGTTGCAGGTCGTAGTCGGAGAACCACCGCGCCGCCAGAACGGCCAACGGAGGTGGCTGGCCCGGCGCGAGGATCAGACCGACCTCGACCGTCGACATCGAGAAGGCCAGCACGGCGTAGACCGGCAGGCGGAGCTGCGCATAGACGCCGGGGAAAACGACCTTGAACCAGCCGGTGATCGGCCCATAGCCGAGCGCCGCGGCGCTGCGCCGAAGCGCTTCGTGCGGCACCTGTTGCAGTGCCGCGCCGATCATCAGGACCAGGTACGGCACCTCCTTCAACACGAGGCCCAGCACCATCGACAGACCCTGCGGATCGCGCACGGTGACGAGATCGCCGGGCGGGCGGTCCCAGCCGGTCAGCCATGGAGAGATCAGGCGCACCAGCCAGCCGCTCGGCGCGATGAGGAAAGCCAGGCCGATGGCCACGGCCACGTGCGGCGTCGCGAGCACCGGTGCGACGAGGCGAGCGAGCCGGCGGTACGACGCATGCTGGCTGGCAGCGGCAAAAAGCGCCGCCGCGATCGCGAGCGAGATCACCGTGGCGAGCAGTCCGATCTGCACGCTCAGGCGCACCGAGGTGGCGATGCCCGGCTGGCCGGCAAGCGCGCGCCAGGCCGCCCAGGTCAATTCGTGGCCGCCGATCGCCGGCAAATACCCGAACGCCAGCAGCAGCGTGCCGATCAAACCCGCAGCCACGGGCAGGATGAAGAGCGCGATCGTGAGCCAGGGCGCCCCGGCCCACAGCCCTGCCGATCCGCGGTTCGCCTGCGGCCTTCGCATCACGCACAAGGCCGGCGCGCATCAGCGGGA
>JBBSBZ010000012.1:0-28426 GCA_038250795.1 Burkholderiales bacterium
CCGCGAAAAACCGCGCATTATAAGCCACCCGACTTCCAGCATCACTGCATCCCCTCGCATGAGCCGCCTCCTGGTCCGCCCGGGCACCGTCGCCGACCTTCCCGCCGTCTCGGCCATCTACGGCTGGCACGTCCGACACGGCTCGGGCACCTTCGAGACCGACCCCCCCGACGAGGCCGAGATGCGCCGGCGCCGCAACGACGTTCTCGCCAAGGGCCTGCCCTGGCTCGTGCTCGAGCAAGACGGCGGCGTCAGGGGCTTCGCCTACGCGAACCAGTTCCGGCCGCGCCCGGGCTATCGGTACTGTCTCGAGGACTCGGTCTATCTCGCCGACGGCCTCGGCGGCCGCGGCCTCGGCCGGCTCCTGCTCACCGAGCTGATCGCGCGCTGCGAGGACACGGGAGCGCGTCAGATGCTGGCCGTGATCGGCGGCATCGCCAATGCCGGCTCGATCGGCCTGCACCGGGCCCTCGGCTTCGAGCACGTCGGCACGACCCGAGCCGTGGGCTGGAAATTCGATCGCTGGCTCGATGTCGTCTTCATGCAGCGAAGCCTCGGCTTCGGGGCGTCGACACCGCCATGACCGCTCCCGTGCGCAGCGCCCGCCTGCCGTCCAGGGCCGTCGCGACCTGGCTGGCCCTTCTCGGCGGCAGCCTGGGGCTGCACCGGTTCTATCTCCACGGCTTTCGCGATCCGTGGGCGTGGCTCTTCCCGTGGCCGACGCTCGCCGGCGCCTATGGTTTCTGGCGGATGCGCGAATGGGGCGTCGATGACGCGCTCGGCGGCTTGCTCGTGCCGCTGCTCGGCGCCATGCTCTCCGGGACGATGCTGGTCGCGATCGTCTACGGGCTGACGAACGACGAGCGCTGGGCGGCGAGATTCGGCGCCGCGCCGCGCCGCACGCGCGCCCCCTGGACCACGCTGGTCGCCGTCGCCCTCGCACTGGCAACCGGTGCTTCGATCACCGTGGCGACGATCGCCTTCACGGCGCAGCGCTATTTCGAGGCGGGCGCCCCGACGAGCTGAGGCCCCGAAAGCGGCAATACGGCTCGATCCGCGTCGCGCGCACCGATGCACTCCCGTTCACATCCCGCTACGTGGCATGTGTCCGCCATCCGCGACAATCGGCGGTGACCCGACATGGGCCGAAGGTCGTATCGATGGGCGAGCAGCGAGCAGAGTTTGCAGGGCGGCAGCGGGCAACGCCGACGCTCGCCGTGAGCGATCTCGTCTGCAGCCGCGGCGAGCGCGTCCTGTTCGCGCCGGTCAGCTTCACCGTCGCTGGCGGCGCGATCGTCTGGCTGCGCGGCGCCAACGGCCAGGGCAAGACGACCCTGCTGCGCACGCTGGCGGGCCTCGCCGCACCGGCGGCCGGGCGATTCGAGTGGCAGGGACCCGAAGGCGAGTCTCCTCGCCCGGTCTATCTCGCTCACGCCAACGCCCTCAAGGACGAGCTGACCGTGCGCGAGTCGCTGCGCTTCCTGCTCGACCTCGACGACACGCAGATCGACGACGCCGGCGTCGACGCAGCCCTCGCGTGCTTCGGCCTTGCCAGCCGGCGCGACGCCTTCGTGCGCACCCTGTCGCAAGGGCAGCGCCGCCGCGTCGCCCTCGCCCGCCTGGCGGCGCAGCGCGAGCCGCTGCCATGGCTGCTCGACGAGCCCTTCGACGCACTCGATGCCGACGGCGTCGACGTGCTCGCCAGGCTGATCGTCGCGCACGCAAGACGCGGCGCCAGCGTCGTCCTCACGAGCCACCTGCCGGTGCCGATCGCCGATCCCGTTCCCGCCGTCGTGCACCTGCATGAGCCAGCGTTTGCATGAGCGTGCTCGTCGCACTCGTCGGCCGCGATCTGCGCCTGGCTGCGCGGCGGCCTGTCGACGCCTTGCTGCCGCTCGCCTTCTTCACGGTCGCGGTGAGTCTGTTTCCGCTCGGCGTCGGCCCCGAGCCGCAGACGTTGCGCCAGATTGCGCCGGGCGTCGTCTGGGTCGCCGCGCTGCTCGCCGCGATGCTGTCGGTGACCCAGCTCTATGCCGGCGATCACGCCGACGGCTCGCTCGAGCAGATGCTGCTCGTGCCCGGCGCGCGCCTGGCCATCGTCGCCGCGAAGGCGCTCTCGCACTGGCTCGTCACCGGCCTGCCACTGGTCGTCGCGGCCCCGGTCTTCGGCCTCCTGTTCGACATGGCGCCATCGAGCATCGCGGCGCTCGTCGCCGGCCTGCTGCTCGGAACGCCGGTGATGAGCCTGCTCGGCGGCCTTGGCGCGGCGCTGACCCTCGGCCTGCGCAGCGGCGCCGTTCTCTTGATCCTGATCATTGTCCCGCTCTGCATTCCGGTGATCATCTTCGGTGCAGGCGCCGTGACGGCAGTCGATTCCGGAATCTCGCCACGGGGGCACTTCTCGCTCCTCGGCGCGCTCCTGATCTTCATGGCGTTGCTGACGCCGCCGGCAACCGCGGCGGCGCTGCGCATCGCCACCGAATGAGCCACCTTCCCGACCAAGAATGAGCCGACCGATCCCCTGGTTCCGATTCGCCTCGCCGGCAGCGTTCTATCCGCTCGCCGGCAGGCTGGTGCCGTGGTTTGGCGCGATCGCCGCGATCCTCGCCGCCGTCGGCCTCTACCTCGGACTCCTGCGCGCGCCGACCGACGCGACGCAGGGCGATGCCTACCGGATCATCTTCATCCACGTCCCCGCAGCATGGATGTCGATGGTGCTCTACGTCGTGATGGCTTTCTGGGCCGCGATCGGCTGGGCCTTCAACGCCCGGCTCGCGTCGATCGTCGCGCGCGCGATCGCACCGACCGGCGCGCTGTTCACCTTTCTCGCCCTGTGGACCGGCGCGCTCTGGGGCAAGCCGACCTGGGGCACGTGGTGGGTGTGGGACGCGCGCCTCACGTCCGAGCTGATCCTGCTCTTCCTCTACATCGGCTACCTCGCGCTGGTCTCGGCGATCGACGACACCCGCCGCGCCGATCGCGCCGGCGCGCTGCTGGCCGTCGTCGGCAGCGTCAACGTGCCGATCATCTATTTCTCGGTCGTCTGGTGGAACACGCTGCACCAGGGCGCCAGCGTCAGCGTCACCTCGTCGCCGAAGATGGTCAGCGTCATGCTGCTCTCCATGCTTTTGATGACGCTCGCCTTCTGGGCCTATGCCTTCGCGGTCGTCTTCGTTCGCGCCAGGGCCATTGCAATCGAGCGCGACAATCACACGACTTGGGCGCAGGCGAGCGTGACCTCGCGGGCGCACGGATCGAACGGCTCGAACGGCCAGGCAAGGATGTCAACGTGAACTGGAACAGTGCAGCGGATTTCTTCGCGATGGGCGGCTACGGCAGCTACGTCTGGGGCGCCTACGCCGTCTGCGCGGCGTGCATGGCGATCGAGCCGGTGCTGGTCTCGATGCGCCATCGGCACGCCCGGCGCGCCCTCGTGGCAGCCCGGGAGGGCGCGCGATGAAGCCGCGCCAGAAGCGCGTGGCGATCGCCGCCGGCATCCTCGCGGCTGTCGGCGTCGCGACCGCGCTCGTGCTGAACGCGTTCCAGAGCAATCTCGTCTTCTTCTACTCGCCGTCGCAGATCGCCTCGCACGAGGCGCCGAGCGCGCGCACCTTCCGGCTCGGCGGACTGGTCGAGAAGGGAACGCTCAAGCGCAACGGCACGGTCGCGAGCTTCGTCGTCACCGACACCGCCAAGTCGGTCCGGGTGCAATACGACGGCATCCTCCCCGACCTCTTCAAGGAGGGCAAGGGCGTCGTCGCCCAGGGCCAGCTGCAGGGCGACGTGTTCGTCGCGCGCGAGGTGCTCGCCAAGCACGACGAGAACTACATGCCGCCCGAGGCCGCCGAGGCGCTCAAGCGCGCCCAGAAGGGCGACCCGAAGCTCGCCGAGTCGATGGACGGCGCCACGCTGCGCAAGTGACGCCTACCCAAGTGAACATTCCGAGGTCCTATCGATGATTCCTGAACTCGGCCACTTCGCGCTCTGGATCGCGCTCGGCGTGTCGACCGTGCTCGGCGTCATGCCGATGCTCGGCGCGGCGCGAGGCCGCGGCGACTGGATGGCGCTGGCCCGGCCGTCGGCCCGGCTCCTGTTCGCGCTCGTCGCGTTCGCGTTCGTCTGCCTCGCGCTCTCGTTCGTCGACAACGACTTCTCGGTGCTCTACGTCGCCACCAACTCGAACCGCTCGCTGCCGCTGCACTACCGCGTCACCGCCGTCTGGGGCGGCCACGAAGGCTCGATCCTCCTGTGGCTCCTGATGCTGACGCTCTGGACGCTCGCCGTCGCGACCTTCAGCCGCCACCTGCCCGACAAGGTCGTCTCGCGCATCCTCGCCGTGATGGGCCTGCTCTCGTTCGGCTTCCTGCTGTTCCTGCTGATGACGTCGAACCCCTTCGACCGCCTCTTCCCCGTACCCGTCGACGGCCGCGACCTGAACCCGCTGCTGCAAGACCCGGGCATGGTCATCCATCCGCCGATGCTCTACATGGGCTATGTCGGCCTTTCGGTGGCGTTCTCCTTCGCCGTCGCCGCGCTGATCGGCGGCAACCTCGACGCCACCTGGGCGCGCTGGACCCGGCCCTGGACGACCGCGGCCTGGATCTTCCTCACCATCGGCATCGCCCTCGGCAGCGCCTGGGCCTACTACGAACTCGGCTGGGGCGGCTGGTGGTTCTGGGACCCGGTCGAGAACGCGTCGTTCATGCCCTGGCTGGTCGCCACCGCGCTGATCCATTCGCTCGCCGTCACCGAGAAGCGCAACAGCTTCAAGAACTGGACGGTGCTGCTCGCGATCATGGCGTTCTCGCTCTCGCTCCTCGGCACCTTCCTCGTCCGCTCGGGCGTGCTCTCGTCGGTGCACGCATTCGCGAGCGATCCGAGGCGCGGCCTCTTCATCCTCGTCTTCCTCGTCGTCGTGATCGGCTCGTCGCTCTCGCTCTACGCGTGGCGCGCGACCAGCGTCGGTCTCGGCGCCCGCTTCGCCCTGATCTCGCGCGAGACGTTGCTGCTCTCGAACAACGTGCTCCTCGTCGTCGCCTGCGGTGCGGTGCTGCTCGGCACGCTCTATCCGCTCGCGCTCGATGCGATGAACCTCGGCAAGATCTCGGTCGGTCCGCCCTACTTCGACACCGTCTTCGTGCCGCTCCTGACGCCGCTCGTCTTCCTGATGGGCGTCGGCCCGCTCGCGCGCTGGAAGGAGGCCGAGCTGCCCGACCTCGCGGCGCGACTCAAGTGGGCCGCCGGCAGCGCCGTCGTCGCGACCGTCATCGTCGCCGTCGCCAAGGGCGGCGTCGGCATCGTCGCCGCGACCGGCCTGCTGATGGCGTTCTGGATCCTCGCCTCGGTGGCCACCGATCTCGTCGAGCGGTTGCGACCGGCCGGCGGCGTCCGTGCCAGCGTCGTCCACCGCGCCCGGCAGATCCCGCGTGCGCTGGTCGGCATGATGATCGCCCACGTCGGCGTCGCGATCTTCATCCTCGGCGTCACGCTCGTGCGCACCGGCGAGGTCGAGCGCGACGTGCAGATGGCCGTCGGCGACACGACCACGATCGACGACATGGTCTTCACCTTCAAGGGCACGCGCGACGTCCAGGGCCCGAACTACCGGGCCGCACGCGGCGAGATCGAGGTGACGCGAGACGGCCGCGTCATCAGCACGCTCACCCCCGAGAAGCGCTTCTATCCGGCCACGGAGGCGACGCTGACCGAGGCCTCGATCGACGCCGGCCTGACGCGCGACCTCTACGTCTCGCTCGGCGAGCCGGTCAAGGGCGGCGCCTGGATCGTGCGCGTCTACGTCAAGCCCTTCGTCGACTGGATCTGGGGCGGCTGCCTCGTGATGGCGCTCGGTGGCCTGCTCGCCGCCACCGACCGGCGCTACCGCGCCCGCGTGCGCGAGCGGCAGGCACAGGGTGCAATCGGAGCGGCTGCGGCATGAAGAGGCTCTGGTTCCTGATCCCGCTGGCCGCCTTCCTGGCGCTGGCGGTGATCCTCTCGATCGGCCTCGGGCGCGATCCGCACGAGGTGCCCTCGCCGCTCATCGACAAGCCGGCGCCGAAGTTCTCGCTCTCCCGCCTCGACGATGCCAGCAAGGTCGTCAAGCTCGACGACCTGCGCGGCAAGGCCTTCATCCTCAACGTCTGGGCCTCCTGGTGCGTCGCCTGCCGCGAGGAGCATCCGGTGCTCGTCGAGTTCGCGAGAAAGCGCGCGGTGCCCATCTACGGACTCAACTACAAGGACACGCGCGCCGATGCCAACGGTTGGCTCGCGAGGTTCGGCAATCCGTACGACGCCTCCTTCTTCGACGAGGACGGCCGGGTCGGCATCGACTTCGGCGTCTACGGCGTGCCCGAGACCTTCGTCATCGACGGCAACGGCGTGATACGCATGAAGCACATCGGCCCGCTCACGCCCGAAGTGCTGGCCGGGAAGATCGAGCCGCTGCTGAAGAAGCTCGACGCCTGATGAAGGCGTTGCGCGTTTTCCTCGGCGCCTGCCTTCTGGCCGTGACGCTCGTGCCTCATGCCAAGGAGGCCCGTCCCGAGGCGGCCGACCCGGCGCTCGAGTCGCGCATGGTGCGCATCACCTCCGAGCTGCGCTGCCTCGTGTGCCAGAACCAGACCATCGCCGACTCGAACGCCGCGCTCGCGGTCGACCTGCGGCGCGAGGCGCGCGAGCTGCTTCAGCAAGGCAAGAGCGACCGCGAGGTCGTCGATTACATGACGCATCGCTACGGCGACTTCGTCCTCTACCGCCCGCCGCTGCGCGCGACGACGATCCTGCTCTGGTTCGGCCCGGCGCTGATGCTCGCGTTCGGCGCGATCGTGCTTCTGGTCGTCCTGCGTCGCCGCGGCCGTCTCGCCGCCGAGGCCTTCGAGCCCGACGACGGCGACGATGTCGAAGCGCAGGTCGCAACCCGCGCTCGAGACGCGGCGACCGCCGCCCGGACGATCTGATGGCGACCTCCGACCGCCGCCTCGGCGCCGCGCAGGCCCGCCTGCAGGCCCTCAGGGCCGACCACGATGCCGGCCGGCTCGACGCCGCACGCTACGCCGACCAGCGTCGCGCCGTCGAGCACGAGATCGGCGAACTGCTCACGAACGCTGAGGGCGCGATGTCGCCGCAGCGGCCGCGGGCGCGGCTGGTCGCCGTGCTCGTCGTCCTGGTGCTCGCGGTGGCCGCGCTCGGCTACTGGAAGACCGGCTCGCCTTCGCTCGCGCGTCTCGGGCCATCGTCGAGCGCGATCGCGACGACCGCCGCCGCGCCGGCCGATCCGGCGGCGAGCGCCGCCGGGCTGAAGCAGATCGAGGCGATGGTCGGCCAGCTCGCCGCGCGCATGAAGGAGAACCCCAACGACGCGCAGGGCTGGACCATGCTCGCGCGCTCGTACACCGTACTGGGTCGCTTCGCCGACGCCTTGCCCGCCTACCGGCGCGCGAGCGAGCTCGAGGCACCGAACGCCGCCCTCCTCGCCGACTGGGCGGACGCGATCGCGGCGACCCAGGGCCACGCAGACAACCCGGAGTCGATGTCGCTGGTCGAGCGCGCGCTCGCCCTCGACCCGAAGCACGTCAAGAGTCTCGCCCTGGCCGGCACGATCGCCTACGAGCGCGGCGACTTCAAGGGCGCGAGCGCGCAGTGGCAGAAGATCGTCGACCAGCTGCCGCCGGGCAGCGAGATCGCGCAGCAGGTGCAGGCGAGCATCGACGAGGCGCGCACGCGCTCCGGAGCGCCGCCGGCGAAGCTCGCCACGGCACCTCCCGCGAAGGAATCGAGCGAGTCGAAGCCGGGCATCGCCGGCGGCGCTGTCAGCGGCGTCGTCACGCTCGATCCCGCTCTGCGCGCGAAGACGTCGGCCGACGATTCGGTGTTCGTCTTCGCCCGCCCAGCCAGCGGCGGCCGCATGCCGCTCGCCGTGCTGCGCGCCAAGGTCTCCGACCTGCCCCTCAGCTTCCGGCTCGATGACGGCATGGCGATGTCGCCCGGCATGACGATCTCGAGCGTCCCCCTCGTCACCGTCGGCGCGCGCATCAGCAAGACAGGCAACGCCATCGCGCAAGCCGGAGATCTCTCCGGCGAAGCGGCGACCGCGGTCGCGCCGGGCGCGAGCGGCATCGCGATCACCATCGGCAGCGTCGTCGGCGCGCGCTGACCCTCAGACGAAGACGGCAGGCGGCTCGCCGAGCGCGCCGCGTGAGCCGGCGAAGCGCGTCAGCGCGTCGAGCAGCAGGTCGAGATCGACACCCCGCGCGGCGGGATGGAACCGCTCGGTGTCGATGACGAACACCGGGGCACCCTCGTACGACGAGAACATCTCGGCATAGGCGGCACCGAGTCGCTCGAGGTAGGCCAGGTCGATGCCGTGCTCGGACGCGATGCCGCGCTGGCGCACGCGTGCGAGCAGCGTTTCGGGCGAGGCCTGAAGCCAGAGCACAAGGTCGGGCTCGCGCAGCTGTACGGCGATCGGCTGATGCATCTGCGTGTAGAGGCGGTATTCCTCGTCGCTCAGGTTGAGGCGCGCGAAGAGCGCATCCTTGGCGAACATGAAATCGCTGACGACCGCCTGCGAGAACATGCCCGGCTGCGCGAGTGCGCGCATCTGCCGCTCGCGCTGGAACAGGAAGAAGAGCTGGGTCTGGAACGCGTAGCCGGCGCGGTCCTCGTAGAAGCGCCAGAGGAACGGGTTCTCCGCGGGCTGCTCCAGCATCAGCTCGGCGCCGAGGCGATCGGCGAGCCGGCGGGCAAGCGTCGTCTTGCCGGCGCCGATCGGGCCTTCGATCGCGATATGGCGGGAATTCCGGAGTCGTTCGCTCATGTCGCGCGTTCGCATCGGTGACCGCGGCGCGTGTCGTCGATCGGCAGCGGCGCTCGGGAGGTCATCGGTCCAGCCTGGCGATCGCCTGGCCGGAGACCTTCGCACGCAGCGCTTCAACGCGGCCACGTCCGGGGACGTCGATGCCCGGCGCAATCTCGGCGAGCGGCACGAGCACGAACGCGCGCTCGCCGATGCGAGGGTGCGGAAGCGTCAGCTCCGGGGTTGCCATGGCCCGGCCGCCGAGCAGGAGCAGGTCCAGGTCGAGCGTCCTCGGCGCTCGTGGGAACGGCCGCGAGCGGCCGTGCCGCGCTTCGATCCCTTGCAGGGCACGCAGCAGCTCGACCGGGTCGAGTGCGGTGCGGATGTGCGCAACCGCGTTCAGGTAGTCGTCGCCGCCGGCGTCGACCGGCGCCGACTCGTAGTACGACGAGCGCGCGACCAGCGTCGTCGCGGGCAGCCCGGCGATCTCGTCGAAGGCTCGCTCGAGCTCGCCAATCCGGTCGCCGAGGTTCGAGCCGAGGCCGATGAACGCATCCTCGACGTCGAGGCCCTCGTCGTCGGCCCCCTGCGAGGTCACGACGGCGTGCCGGACGGCTCTTCCGGCCGTCTCCTGCGCCGCCTTCGCTTGCGCGGCGCAGCACCCGCATCGGCCGGCGGCCCGTCGTCGTCGGGCGCGTCGTCGAGCGACGACGCAGCCGGCGCGGCGGGGGCGGTCGATTCGTCGGCCGCCGCCCGCGCCGGCGTGCGGCGCACGCGCTTCGGACCGCGCGATTCGCGCACGCCTTCGAGCAGGGTCCGGCGCTCGTCGTCGCTTGCCTGGAAGAGCGCCTCCCACCAGACGGCGAGCGCCGGATCGGCCTCGCCGACCTGGCCGCGCAGGCGCAGGAAATCGAGCCCGGCGCGAAAGCGCGGCTGCTCGAGCAAGGTGAGCGCCGAGTTGCTCGCGCGCCGCTCGAAGCGCGGCTGCAGCATCCAGATCTCGCGCATGTCGACCGCCAGCTTGCCGCGCCCGGAGATGTCGCCGATGCGCGCGTCGAAGGCGGCGTCGATCGCCGCCTGCAGCGCCGGAAAGGGCGCTTCACCCGCCGCCTGCCGCTGCTGCCAGCCTTCCTGGACGTCGTGCCAGAGCATCGCCGCGAGCATGAAGCTCGGCGCCACGGGCTTGCCGGCGGCGACGCGCTCGTCGGTGTCGGAAAGCGCCAGGCGGACGAACTTCTCGCGGCCGTCGTGGCGCCCGGCCTCGTCGAGGGCGACGTCGAGCACCGGGAAGACGCCGCGGTGCAGGCCGAGCTTCTTCAGCTCGACGATCGAGGCGAGCGCGTGGCCGGTCTGCAGCAGCTTGATCATCTCGTCGAAGGTGCGCGACTGCGGCACGTTGTCGAGCAGCGCCGCCATCTCCTTGATCGGCGCGCGCGTCTTGGGCTCGATCTCGAAGCCGAGCTTGGCGGCGAAGCGGACGACACGGATGATGCGCACCGGGTCTTCGCGGTAGCGCGCGACCGGATCGCCGATCATGCGCAGGAGCTTCTTCCTCGCGTCCTTGATGCCGCCGTGATAGTCGACGACGATCTCCTTCACCGGGTCGTAGTACATCGCGTTGATGGTGAAGTCGCGCCGCGCGGCGTCCTCGACCTGCGGGCCCCAGACGTTGTCGCGCAGGACGCGACCCTCGGCGTCGACGACGTGGGTCTTGTCGACGAGGTCGCGGCGCGAGGTCTTCTCGTTGCCGGTGACCTGCTCGGCGTCGGCCGCTGCAAGCATTGCCCGAAAGGTCGAGACCTCGATCACTTCCGAGAGGCCCCGGTCCTGGCGACCTCGGCCGAAGACGACGTGGACGATGCGGAAGCGCCGGCCGATGATGAAGGCGCGCCGGAACAGGCCCTTGACCTGCTCGGGCGTCGCGTTGGTCGCGACGTCGAAGTCCTTCGGGCGCAGGCCGAGCAGCAGGTCACGCACGGCGCCGCCGACGACGTAGGCCTCGTAGCCCGCCTCGATGAGGGTGGAGACGACCTTGGCGGCGCGCTCGTCGACGAGCTTGGGGTCGATCCCGTGCTCCGATTTCGGCACCTCGACGCGCTTGCCGCGCACCGCGCCCGCAGCGCCGTCGACCGGCTTCCTGCCCAGCAGCTTTGAAATGAACTTCTTGATCATGCGAAGAGTGTGAGGATGCGCCAGCCGCGCTCGCGGGCGACCGCTTCGAGCTCGGCCGAGGGATTGGTGGCGACGGGATCGGTCGCCCGCTCGAGCAGCGACAGGTCGTTGAGCGAGTCGCTGTAGACGCTGATGCGCTCGAAATCGCCCCAGCCACGACCGTCGGCCGCCAGCCATTGTCCGACACGCGCGACCTTGCCCTCCCGATACGACGGAACGCCGGCGATGCGGCCCGTGATCGCGCCGGCCGGATCGCGCTCGAGGCGGGTCGCGATCAGCGTGTCGATGGCGAAGGCCGCGGCGATCGGCGCCGTCACGAAATCGTTGGTCGCGGTGACGAGGGCGATCCGGTCGCCGCGCTCGCGATGCCCGCGCACCAGGGCCTCGGCCTCGGGCGTCATCACCGGCGCGATCACCTCCCGCATGAAGCGCGCCTGGGCGTCGCGCCGCTCGCTCTCGCTGCGCCCGCGAAAGGGCTTGCTGGCGAAGTCGATCCAGGCGTCGATGTCGAGTTCGCCCACCTTGTACTGTTCGTAGGCTTCCTGGTTGCCGTGGCGGAACTCGGCCGCGCCGACCCAGCCGAGCAAGATCATGAATTCGCCCCAGGCGTGGTCGGAGTCGATCGGCAGCAGCGTGTGGTCGAGGTCGAACAGGCAAAGCGATTCGCTCATGCCCCGTCCTCCTCGGCGAGCATCTGCTTGAGCAGCGGCACGGTGATTGCGCGCTTGTTCGCGAGCGAGAACTCGTCGAGGCGGTCGAGCTGTGCCATCAGGTGCTTCAGGTCGCGGGCGAAACGGGTCATCACGTAGTCCATCACGTCGTCGGAAAGAAAGGTACCGCGGCGGTCGGCCTCACGCCGGAGCGCAGCACGCACCTCGCTCTCGCCGAGCGGCACGAGGGCGAAGACGTGGCCCCAGCCGAGGCGGGTGCGCAGGTCCTCGCGCACCGGCAGGTCGACCGGTGGCACGGCGCCGGCCGAGACGATCACGGCGCCGCGCGCCGTCGCCTCGACGAAGAGCGAGAACGCGGCCTTCTGGCGCTCGGCGTCGAGCGCATGGGCATCGTCGATGACGATCCAGTCGCGCTCCTCGGGGGCGGCCCAGGGCGTCGGCGACGTCGCGCAGAACCAGGCGGCCTGCTGGCCGTGCCGCGTCGCGCGATCGACGACTGCATGGAGCAGATGCGTCTTGCCGCTGCTTTCGGGCCCCCAGAGATACACGGGCGGCGCGCCCGGCGCGAGCACCGCGAGATGGGCGAGCGCTTCGCCGTTGGCGCCGGGCAGGAAGTTGTCGAACGTGCGCGCCGGCTCCGGGCCGATCGCGAGCGGGATCTGCTTCACGAACGCCGTCGCCTCGCCGGATCCGCAGCCTGCGCGCCGGTCAATGGAAGCGCGACGGATCGCCGTGGCCGAGCTCGACCAGGCGTTCGACGACGACCTGCCGATCGCCGGCCTGCGGCATGTGCTCGAGGTAGGCCGAGAGATCGGCGACGGCCGCGTTGACGGCGCCGAGCCGGGCCGCGGCGAGGCCGCGGTCGCGGCGCTCCTCCCAGGCGTCGGGCAACAGCACGACCAGGCGCTCGAGGACTGCGTGCAGCCGGGCAGCATCGTCGCTGCGACGATGGATCTCCTTCAGGTTGCGCAGCATGCGGGCGACGATCTCGCGCGGCGTCGCCGCCTGCAGGAACACCACGAGCGAGACCGACGCATCGCCGGCGAGCCCGTGACGCCCGCGATAGGGCACGAGCAGCGCGTCGAGCGCCTCGCGCGACATCGACTGACCGGTGAACGGATCGATCACCACCTCGCCCTGCGGCATCCGCACCTTGACCAGGAAATGCCCCGGGAACGAGACGCCGCTCGCCGCCAGGCCGATCTGGCTCGCGATCTCGATGTAGACGAGGGCGAGCGTGATCGGAATGCCGCGACGGGTGTGCAGCACGGCGTGCAGGTAGCTGTTCTTCGGGTCGTAGTAATCGTTGACGTTGCCCGCGAAGCCGAGCTCCTGGAAGAAGAAGCGGTTGAGGAGACGAAGCCTATGCATGGGCGCCGCGTCTTGGGGCAGGCGCAGCCTGAGGCGCGCGGCGAGGCCGTCGATGTCGGAAAGCACGCCCTGGCAGTCGAGCGACGGGACGTCGTCCTGCGCGATCGCGATGGCCGCCTCGAGAAGGGGGAAGCCCGCATCGTCCGCGACCAGGGAGGCGAAATACTCGAGCGCCGTGGGCGTGTGCAGCAGCAAGGACCCGGTCATTGCCGCAAGTTTAGAGCTTCGGCCGGTGGCCGAAGGTGGCGTGGCCCCTCAGTCGCGGCGCGAAAAATCGCGCGGCCGTATGCCTGCCGCGAGCAGGACGCCGAAGTAGACGACCGCGGCCCCGACGAGGCTGGCCGCGAGCCAGCCGACGCGCACGGCCTCGCGACCGGCGAGCCCGAACCAGTCGATCCGCCAGGACGCGAACGCGAGGACGGCGCCGAGGGCGATGGTCGCCCCGAGCACCGTGAGCGCGAAGCGGCTCCAGCCGGGCGACGGCGTGTACCAGCCGCCGCGCCTGAGGCCGACGAAGAGCCAGATCGCGTTGATCGTCGCGCCCAGGCTCACCGACAGCGCCAGGCCGGCGTGGGCGAAGAGCGGCACGAAGACCAGGTTCATCGCCTGCGTCAGCACCAGGACGATGACGGCGATGGTCACCGGCGTGCGGATGTCCTGGCGCGCGTAGAAGCCCGGCGCGAGGATCTTCACGCCGATCAGGCCGACGAGGCCGACGCCGTAGCCGCGCAGCGCCAGCGCCGTCTTGGCGGCGGCGAAGGCGTCGAACTTGCCGCGCTGGAACAGGGTCGCGACGAGCGCGTCGGGAAACACCAGCAGCGCGGCGGCGCAGGGCAGCGCGAGCACGAGCGCGACGCGCAGACCCCAATCGAGCATGCCCGAATAGGCCGCCGAATCGCCGCGGCCCTGCGCGGCCGAGAGCTGCGGCACGAGGACCGCGCCGAGGGCGACGCCGAGCAGCGAGGTCGGGAACTCCATCAGCCGGTCGGCGTAGAAGAGCCACGACACCGCACCCACGCCCTGGTGCGAGGCGATCTGCGTGTTGATGAGGATCGAGAGCTGCGCCACCGACACGCCCAGCATTGCCGGCGCCATCTGGCGCACGATGGTGCGCACGCCGGGATGGCGCCACGCCACGGCGACGGCGCGAAAGCCGAAGGCGATGCGCGGCAAGACGCCGATCCGCGCCAGCGCAGGCACCTGCACGGCAAGCTGCAGCGCCCCGCCGAGCATGACGCCGCCGGCCAGGGCGTAGATCGGCTCGATGCCGAAGCGGGAGCACAGGGGCACGAGCAGCCAGACCGAGGCGATCATGGCGACGTTCAGGAGCACCGGCGTCGCCGCCGGCACGGCGAAGCGGCGCCAGGTATTCAGCACGCCGGCCGAGAGCGAGACGAGCGAGATGAAGCCGATGTACGGGAACATCACCCGCGTCATCACGACCGCCTGGTCGAATCGCTCGAGCCCCGACGCCACCAGCCAGACGACGACCGGCGCCGCGACGACGCCGACGATGCAGGTGACGACGAGCGCGAGAAACAGCACCGTCGAGACGGCGTCGATCAGGTGCTGGGTCGCTTCGTCGCCCTCGGCGGCGCGCGAGCGGGCCAGCGTCGGCACGAACGCCTGGGAGAAGGCGCCCTCGGCGAACAGGCGGCGCAGGAGATTGGGGATCCGGAAAGCGACGTTGAAGGCGTCGAAGGAGGCGCCGGCGCCGAAGGCTGCCGAGATGACGATGTCGCGGACCAGGCCGGTGACGCGAGAGCCCAGCGTGAAGAGGGAGATCGTCGACGCCGCGCGCAGCAGGTTCATGGGATGGGGACGGGCGTGGAGGCGAGCGGCGGAGCTGCCGATGCTATACTCGTGGTCTTTGCCGAAAAACCTCTTCGCAAGAGATCCAGCGACACATGGCCACCGCAGCTAAAGCCAAGAAGAAGACCGTCCGCATCGCCTCGGGCCTGAAGCGCGTTCGCCAGGACGCCAAGCTCAACGCCGCCAACACGGCGCTCCGGTCGCGCTTTCGCACCGTGATCAAGAACGTCCAGAAGGCGGTCGACGCCGGCGACAAGGCCAAGGCTGTCGAAGCATTCAAGACCGCCCAGCCGATCATCGACTCGGTCGCCGACAAGAACCTGTTCCACAAGAACAAGGCGGCGCGCCACAAGAGCCGCCTTTCCGCGAAGGTCAAGGCGCTCGCCACCGCCTGAGCCGGCACCGTCGCACGAACGAAGGCCCGCATCGCGGGCCTTTTTCATGGCCCGGCGAGGTTCGGGTTCTCGTCGACGACGAGATTGTTGTCGCGGGCGAAGTTCATGACGAAGTCCCAGGCCATGGGCTCCATCTCGCGCAGTTCGCGGCTCACGATCACGCCCTTCACGCCGCCGACGAAGCGGGGCACGCAGAGCGGCGAGTAGCCGATGAACGCCGCCGCGCCGCCGAAGGAGCCTTCCGGACGGAAGCACGACATGGCGCCGGCGAGCCGTTCCGCCCAATCGCTCGGGCGAAAGACCTTGCCGTCCTTGGTCTGGCCCTGGATGAAGACTTGGCTCGGCTCGGCCACTGGCGGCGGGCAACGTGGATAAGCATCGATTGTCGCTGCGTCGCCGCACTGCCGCCGCCTGCGCAGCGCCGCGAGCGTTCACAAACGCGCGCCTTTAGAATCCGCCCTCCCTCGCTCGCGGAGCTCCCGACGATGAACGCGCCCGACAGACTTCCCGTCGCCGCGCCGGCCGCAGCCGGCGCCGAGCCGCACGTCATGAAGACCTATGGGCGGCTGCCGGTCGCGCTCTCGCACGGCCGAGGCTGCTGGGTCTGGGACACCGACGGCAAGAAGTACCTCGACGCGCTCGCGGGGATCGCCGTCAACACGCTCGGCCACGCCCACCCCAAGCTCGTGCCGGCGCTGAGCGACCAGATCGGCAAGCTGATCCACAGCTCGAACTACTACCTCGTGCCACTGCAGGAGACGCTGGCGGCCCGGCTGGTCGAGCTGTCGGGCCTCACCAACGTCTTCTTCTGCAATTCCGGCCTCGAGGCCAACGAGGCGGCGCTCAAGGTCGCGCGCAAGTTCGGCCACGACAAGGGCATCGACAAGCCCGAGGTCGTGGTCTACGAGGCCGCCTTCCACGGCCGCTCGATCGCGACGCTCTCGGCCACCGGCAACCCGAAGATCCAGGCCGGCTTCGGTCCGCTCGTCGAGGGCTTCGTGCGGGTGCCGCTCAACGACGTCGCGGCGCTCGAGAACGTCGCCAGGACGCGCCCGAACGTGGTCGCCGTCTTTCTCGAGGTGATCCAGGGCGAAGGCGGCATCCGGCCGACGACGATCGAGTACCTGAAGGAAGTGCGCCGCGTCTGCGACGAGCGCGGCTGGCTGCTGATGCTCGACGAGGTGCAGTGCGGCATGGGTCGCACCGGCAAGTGGTTCGCGCACCAGTGGGCCGGCATCAAGCCCGACGTCATGCCGCTTGCCAAGGGGCTCGGTTCGGGCGTGCCGATCGGTGCCCTCGTCTGCGGCCCGCGCGCGGCCGACGTGTTCGCGCCCGGCAACCACGGCACCACCTTCGGCGGCAACCCGCTCGCGATGCGCGCCGGCGTCGAGACGCTGCGCATCATGGAAGAGGACGGCCTGCTCGCCAACGCCGCCGAAGTCGGCGCCTTCCTGATGACCGAGCTGCGGCGCCGCCTGTCGTCGGTCGCCGGCGTCGTCGAGGTGCGCGGCCAGGGCCTCATGATCGGCATCGAGCTCGACCGCCCGTGCGGCGCGCTGCTCGGTCGCGCGGCCGAGGCCGGGCTGATGATCAGCGTCACGGCCGAGAAGGTCGTTCGCCTGCTGCCGGCGCTGATCCTCTCGCGCGAGGAGGCCGGGCAGATCGCCGCGATCCTCTGCCCGCTGATCGAGGGGTTCCTCGGCGAAGCATGAAGCCCGGGATGAGCCTCGGCAAGCACTACCTGCAGTTCCGCGACCTGCGCGCCGAGGAGTACGCCTATCTGTTCGAGCGCGCGACGATCATCAAGAAGCGCTTCAAGAACTACGAGAAGTACACGCCACTGGTCGACCGCACGCTGGCGATGATCTTCGAGAAGGCCTCGACACGCACGCGCGTGAGCTTCGAGGCCGGCATGTACCAGATGGGCGGCTCGGTCGTGAACCTCACCGCCACCGACAGCCAGCTCGGCCGCGCCGAGCCGATCGAGGACACGGCCCGGGTGATCAGCCGGATGGTCGACCTGGTCATGATCCGCACCTTCGAGCAGTCGAAGATCGAGGCGTTCGCCGCGAACTCGCGCGTGCCGGTCATCAACGGCCTGACCAACGAATACCACCCGTGCCAGATCCTGGCCGACGTGTTCACCTGCATCGAGCAGCGCGGCAGCATGACCGGCAAGGTCGTCGCCTGGGTCGGCGACGGCAACAACATGGCGGCCACCTGGCTGCAGGCCGCCGACATCCTCGGCTTCACGCTGCACGTGAGCACGCCGGGCGGCTACGAGGTCGATCCGGTCGCCGCGGGCGTGAAGCGCACCGACTGCGTCAAGGTGTTCAAGGATCCGCTCGAAGCCTGTCGCGGCGCCGATGTCGTCACCACGGACGTCTGGACCAGCATGGGCTACGAGGCCGAGAACGCCGAGCGCATGAAGGCCTTCGCCGACTGGTGCGTCGACCGCGAGATGATGGCCGCCGCCAAGGCCGACGCGCTCTTCATGCACTGCCTGCCGGCGCACCGCGGCGAGGAAGTCGAGGCCGAGGTCATCGACGGTCCGCAGTCGGTCGTCTGGGACGAGGCCGAGAACCGGATGCACGTGCAGAAGGCGCTCATGGAATATTTGGTGCTGGGTCGGATCGGCTGACCTCGGCCCGCGGCCCGCGCGTCGCCATCGCGACGCCGATGCATGCGACGACCATGCCGGCCCACATCACGGGCGTGGGCAGCACGCCGAACACCGCCCACTCGGCGAGCGCCGCGATCGGCGGCGTCAGGTAGAGCAGGCTCGTGACGCCGGTCGCCTGGCCATGGCGCAGCAGCAGGTGGAAGATCGAGTACGCGCCGATCGACGCGAGCACGACGTGGTAGCCGAGGGCGAGGAAGATCTGTCGGTTCCACTGGATGTCGAAGCCTTCGACGACCACGCCGAGCGGCAGCATGACCACGGCGGTCGCGAAGAAGTGGATGCACACCGCCGAGCGCAGGTCGCTGCGCGCGCAGAACTGGCGCTGGTAGAGCGTGCCGGCGGTGACGCAGGCGAGCGCCCAGGACACGACCGCCAGGCTCGCCAGCGAGGCGTTGCTTTCGGCCCGCTGGCCGACGACCAGGGCGACGCCCGCGAGACCGACGCCGACGCCGATCTTCTGCACCGTCCCGAGCCGCTCGTGCAGCCAGCGCGACACGATCACCGCCGTGAGCATCGGCTGGAGCGCGAGGATGAGGGCCGTGACGCCCGCCGAGAGCCCCCAGCGCTGCGCGTAGTGGCTGCCGCCGAGATAGCCGGCGTGGCTGAGCAGCCCGGCCACGGCGACGTGGCCCCACTCGGCGCGTGTCTTCGGCCAGCTCGCGCGCAGGCCGAAGGCGAGCAGCGCGACGACGCAGGCGATCGCGTAGCGCACGCCGATGTAGGTGAACGGGGCGGCGTACTGGAGCGCGATCCGGGTGGCGACGAATCCCGCGCCCCAGATGGTGACGAAGTAGGCCGCGAGCGCGACCAGGACGGGCTCGGAGAGCGGCCGGTCGACGCGCGGGACGTTGGCAGCGCTCACGGCGCCGATTATCGAGGAGGCGCGTCGCGCGAGCCCGCCGGCATTGCTGGCGGCGACGGTGCTACCGTCGCACCATCTTGTCCGTGCCTTCGCTCACCGCCCGCTTCGCCGGCGCGAGCCGCGACGACTGCGTCGCGCTCGACCGGGCCGACGTCCTCGCTCCGCTGCGCGACGAGTTCATCCTGCCCGAAGGCGTCGTCTACCTCGACGGCAATTCGCTCGGCGCCTTGCCGAAGCGCACCCCGGCGCGACTCGCCGAGGTCGCGACGCAAGAATGGGGCGAAGGGCTCATCCGGAGCTGGAACACGGCGGGCTGGATCGAGCTCTCGCGGCGGATCGGCGACAAGATCGCCGCAATCGTCGGAGCGCGTCCCGGCGAGGTCAGCGTCGGCGACTCGACGTCGGTGAACCTGTTCAAGGCCTTGAGTGCGGCCGTGGCGATGCAGCGCGCCGATTCGCCGAAGCGCCGCGTCATCCTCTCCGAGCGCGGCAACTTCCCGACCGATCTCTACATGGCCGAGAGCGTCGCCGCGTCGCACGGCCTCTCGCTTCGACTCGTCGACGGCGCCAGCGTGGCCGCCCGTCTCGACGACGATGTCGCCGTGCTGATGCTGACCCACGTCAACTACCGCAGCGGCCGAATGCACCGGATGGTCGAGACGACGCGCGCCGCGCACGACGCCGGCGCGCTCGCGGTCTGGGACCTTGCCCACTCGGCCGGCGCCGTGCCCGTCGACCTGCACGGCGCCGACGCCGACTTCGCCGTCGGCTGCGGCTACAAGTACCTGAACGGCGGCCCCGGCGCGCCCGCCTTCGTCTGGGCCCACCCGCGCCACACCGAGCGCATGGACCGCGAGCAGCTGCGCCAGCCGCTCTCGGGCTGGCTCGGCCATGCCGCGCCGTTCGAGTTCGCACCGTCGTACCGGCCGGCACGCGGCATCGAGCGCTTCGTCTGCGGCACGCCGCCGGTGCTCGCGATGGCCGCGCTCGAGTGCGGCGTCGACGTCTTCGCCCAGGCCGAGGCGCACGGCGGCATGGCGGCGCTGCGTGCCAAGTCGCTCGCCCTCGCCGAGCTCTTCATCGATCGGGTCGAGGCGCGCTGCGCCGGGCTCGGCCTCGATCTCGTCACGCCCCGAGACGCGGCCGAGCGCGGCAGCCAGGCGAGCTTCGCGCACGGCGACGGTTATGCGGCGATGCAGGCGCTGATCGCGCGCGGCGTGATCGGCGACTTCCGCGCCGGCGAGCGCGGCAGCGACGATCCTGCCCTCTCGGGAGACCTGCTGCGCTTCGGCTTCACGCCGCTCTACACACGCTTCGTCGATGCCTGGGATGCGGCGGAGCAACTTCACGACGTGCTCGCGAGCGGCGCCCACCGCCACGCGGCGTTCGCACGGCGATCGGCGGTGACCTGATGAGCGCTCCGGACACGGCGAAGTCGGCCGCCGAGATCGTCGCCGGCGAAGCCGCCAAGGTCGACTTCAGCCGAGACATGAGCTACGGCGACTACCTCCATCTCGACGAGGTCCTCGGCGCCCAGCACCTGCGCTCGGGCACCCACGACGAGATGCTCTTCATCGTCCAGCACCAGGTGAGCGAGCTGTGGATGAAGCTGTTGCTGCACGAGCTCTCCGCGGCCGTCGCCGCGGTCGCGAGCGACCGTCTGCCGGCCTCTTTCAAGATGCTCGCGCGGGTCACCAAGATCATGGAGCAGCTCGTCCACGCCTGGGACGTGCTGGCGACGATGACGCCGCCGGAGTACTCGCGCATGCGTCCCTCGCTCGCCTCGAGCAGCGGCTTCCAGAGCTGGCAGTACCGCTCCATCGAGTTCATGCTCGGCAACAAGAACGCGGCGATGCTGAAGCCGCACGCGCACCGTCCCGACCTGCTCGCCACGGTGCAGGCGCTGCACGAAGCGCCCTCGCTCTACGACGAGTCGCTGCGCCTCCTCGCCCGGCGGGGCCTGCCGGTGCCGCCCGAGTACGTCGAGCGCGACTGGTCGAAGCCCTACGTCGCGAGCGAGGGAGTCGAGCAGGCGTGGCTGATCGTCTACCGCGATCCCGACGCGTACTGGGACCTCTATCAGCTCGGCGAGGAACTCACCGACCTCGAGGACATCTTCCGGCTCTGGCGCTTCCGCCACGTGACGACGGTCGAGCGGGTGATCGGCTTCAAGCGCGGAACCGGCGGCACCGGGGGGGTGAGCTACCTTCGCCAGATGCTCGACGTCGTGCTCTTCCCCGAGATCTGGAAACTGCGCACCGACTTGTGAGCGGCGACGCTCAACGGATGGCGAGCACGGCCTCGCGCACGAAGTCGAGCCGGTCCTGGCCGAAGAACATCTGCTCGCCGACGAAGAAGGTCGGCGCGCCGAACACGCCGCGGCTCACTGCCTCCTCGGTCGTCGCGACGAGCCTGGCCTTCACCTCCGGGTCGGCGACGAGCGCCGTGAAGGCCTCGGCATCGAAACCCGCTTCGGTGAGCGTCGCAGCGAGGACCGCCGGATCGCCAAGGTTCTTCGGCATCTCCCACATCGCCCGCTCGACCAGCTCGAGGTAGTGCATGAACCGCTCGGGGCTGCGCATCTGAAAGCCGGTCGCGCCGCGCATCAGGGTGAGCGTGTTGATCGGAAAGTGCGGATTGAAGCGGAACGCGATGCCGTAGCGCTGCGCCCAGCGCGCGATGTCGCCGCTCATCCAGCGGCCCTTGGCCAGCACGGTGACCGGGCTCGCGTTGCCCGTCGCCTTGAACACGCCGCCGAGCAGCATCGGCCGCCAGACGATGGTCGCGCCGGTCTCGGCAGCGATCTTCGGCAGCTGCGTCCACGCCAGGTACGCCGTCGGGCTGCCGACGTCGAAGAAGTACTCGATCCTTCGCCCGCTCGTCGCTTGGCTCATGGGGCTCACCATTTCTCCATCCAGGGCCGCAGGTCGAGCTCGTGCGTCCACGCGGTTCTCGACTGGCGGTGCAGGTTCCAGTAGTTCTCGGCGATCGCCTCGGGGTCGAGGATGCCCTGCTGCTCCTTCAGCGCATAGCGCTCGGGAAAGTTCTCGGCGATGAACTTCGTGTCGATGGCTCCGTCGATCACGACATGGGCGACGTGGATGCCCTGAGGCCCCAGCTCTCGCGCCATGCTCTGCGCCAGCGCCCGGAGCGCGTGCTTGGCGCCGGCGAAGGCGCAAAAGCCGGCGCCGCCGCGCAGGCTGGCGGTGGCGCCGGTGAAGAGGATCGTGCCGCGGCCGCGGGGCAGCATCGCCTTGGCGACCTCGCGGCCCACGAGAAATCCGGCGAGCGCGGCCATCTCCCAGACCTTGCGGTAGACGCGCTCGGTCGTGTCGGTGACGTCGAAGCGCACGTTGGCGCCGATATTGAACACCGCGACCTCGATCGGCGCAATCTCGCGTTCGACGTGTGCGACGAGCGTCTCGACATCGACCTCCTTGCGGGCGTCGGACGCGAAGCCGTGCGCCTCGCCGCCCTCGGCGCGGATCTCCTCGACCAGGGGCTGCAGCTTGTCGAGCGAGCGTCGCGTGACGCAGGCGATCAGGCCCTCGCGCGCGAAGCGGCGTGCGATCGCGCCGCCGGTGGCGTCGCCCGCTCCGATCACCAGCACCGCACCGCGTTCGCTCATGAGGCTCGCCTTTGCATCAGAACGACGGAGACGGCGCTCCGCCGGGGGTCGACGAACTGTCGCAGATCAGGCCACACTTGAGAACTCTGGCAAGCGCTTCGACCCCCACCGATGACCGCGCGCGTCTTCATCAGTTACCGCAGCAGCGACGGCGCCGACAAGGCGACTGCCCTCGCGCGCGACCTCGATGCCCTGTTCGGCCAGGACCAGGTCTTCCTCGACAAGGACGATCTGCCCGCCGGCTCGCGCTGGCGCGACGAGATCACGCGCGAGCTGAGCGAAGCGCCGGTCCTGCTCGTGCTGGTCACGCCGAACTACCTCGGTGCGAGCGACGTCGGGGGCCAGCGCTGCATCGATCGCGCCGACGATCCGGTGCGCGACGAGCTCGCGACCGCCGTCGCCGCCAACGCCCACGTCGTCCCGCTGATGTGCGACGGCGTCACCGAGACGCCGCCGGCGGCGAGCCTGCCGGCGCCGTTCGACCAGCTCGCCGAGCGCACCTGGCGCCACCTGCGCGCCTACGACTGGCGCGAAGATCTCGCCCGCCTCGCCGACGACCTGCGCGCGCTGGGCCTCGTCGATCGGGCGACTGCGCTGACGACGACGCCCGCCGCGCTGCTCTCGTCCGTGCCGCAGGCGACAGGCATGTCGACCGGACGCCGGCTCGCGCTCGGCGGCGCCGTCGCGGTCGTGCTCGGCGCGGGCCTGGCCGCATGGCGCTGGCAGGAAAGCCGGCCGCCGAACCTGGCCGGCCGCTGGCGCGCGAGCGTCGGCAAGCGGGGCTCGACCTCGTCGCGCGACGGCGAGGTGGTGATGGTCACCTTCGAGCAGAGCGGCGAAAGCCTCAAGGCCGCGAGCAGCGCCATCGACATCGAGCGCGACATCGACTGGGTGAACCAGCGCGACTACTGGCTGCAGAAGACGGGCCGGCCGCTGACGCGCGTCTTCTATCGCGGCGAAGGCGTCATCCAGGGCGAGCGCGACGAGAGTGCCGGCCCCGATGCGCCCGCGGGGCCGCGCCGGATCCAGCTCGCGGTCCACGTCGACGCGCCCGAAGGCGGCGAGCCGATCGACACCGGCATCCTGCGCGGCGCCATCGATCCCGACGGCAACCGCATCCGCTGCCGGCTCTGGCTCAAGAGCGAGGGCGCCGAGCGCGTCGTCGATCTGCGGCGCGAGCCCTAGGCGAATGGCCCCGGTCGGGGCTCAGCGACCGGCAGCGGCAACCGTCTTGGCGCCCCGCGCGGCCGCTGCCGGCAACTTGGCGAGCGCCGCCCCGCCCGTGCCCTCGACAGGCATGTGCTTCTCACGCCACTCGGGCATACCGCCGCGGAACCAGTAGATCTTCGTGTAGCCGGCGGCGAGCGCGGCGCGCGATGCCTTGTACGACTTCCAGCACTCGGGGCCGTTGCACATGAAGATCACCGGCTTGTCCTTGGGAATCGTCTTCAGGGCGTCGAAGTTGTCCTTGCGCGCGTCGAAGTCGGCTTCCTTCAGGCTCTTCTCGGCGTACGACGCGAGGACCGCGCCGCGCACGTGCTCGTTGTCGTATTCCTTCTGCGTGCGCGTGTCGACGATCGCGACGTTCTGGCGCGCCAGGTCGGCGACTTCCTCCGCGCTCACCCGAGTCACGCCCTTGAGCGCATCGGGCGTCGCGATGCCGAGCGAGGCGACGTAGGCGAACTGCTTGCCCGCGTCGACCGAGGCGATTCGAAAGCGCCCGACTCCGGGAATCGCGCCGTCGGGTGAGTTCACCCATTCGGCGAGGCGGCCGCACTCGGTGGCGCAGAAGTCCCTGCGCACGACCATGTTCATCCCGCCCGGGACGGGCCGCGTCGTCTTCAGGATGCGGGCGACGCCAGGATGCGCCGTGATCCAATCCTTGGCCTGGCCTTCGTCGGCCACGGTGACGTCGGCGATGTCGAACGACAGGGCGACCAGGCCGCCGCCGCTCGTGTTGCCGTAGGTGACCTTCGAGAACTGGGCGAGCTTGACGCCCGACTCGGTGAGCAGGCCCTTGGCGACGTAGCTGCGCAGCGAATCCTGCTGGGGCAGGTAGAGGCGCTTGCCGACTAGCTTGTCGACCTTGTCGATGTCGTTCTTCACCACCAGCGCGTAGACCTGCTCCTGCCCGCTCGTGGCCAGGAGCTGGTAGGCGTGCAGCACCGCCGACGCCGTGACGTGGGCGGGCGCGATGATGATCTCGTTCTCGAGCGTGCGGCTCGCACGCATCACGTCGGCCATCGTCGAGGTCTGGGCGATCGTCGTCCGCGTGCCGATGGCGCGCGTCAGCGACTGGGCCGGCGCAAGCGACGCGCTCAGCAGCACGTCGCCGGTGGCGTCCGCCGGATCGACACCGAGCAGGACGTGGATCTCCCCCGCCGAGGCGAGCACCGCGGTGAAGCAGAGGGTTGCGGCGAGCGTTCGCGCGACGAGGCGCGCGGTTGACGGAAGCAGTTTCATGACGCGACTCCTGGCATTCGATCGCCCAAGGCGACAAACCCCGGAAGCTTAGTTCGCGGCTCGCGGCCACGTGTACAAATCGCCGGCTCGAAGCGGAAACTAGTTCACGCCTATGGCGGCCGCGCCACACACCACGGGACCGGTCAGCCGCAACGCGAATGCGCCCGACCGCCTTTCGGCGATCGGGCGCTCGGCCGCGGGAGCAAAAGGTCAGCCGACGCGGACCGGCACGAAGATCTTCTCGCCGTCGCGCTGGACGAGCAGCGCCACGCTCTTCGGCTTGCCCGCCATCACGCTCTTGACCTGATCGATCGACTGCACCGGTTTGCCGTTGATCGCGAGCAGCACGTCGCCGGCGACGATGCCGGCGCGTGCCGCCGGGCCGTCGACGTCCTCGACGACCAGGCCGCCGTCGATCTTCGCTTCGCGCCGCTCGTCCTTCGTCAGCGGCCGCAGCGACAGGCCGAGCTGGCCCTTGTCGACGGATCCGCTCGCGTCGGCCAGTTGCTTGGCGTCCGCGCCCGCGCCGCCGAGCTTGGCCTCGACGGTGCGCTCCGAGCCGTCGCGCCAGACCTTGAGCTTGACGTGCTCGCCCGGGGCCGACATGCCGATCAGGCTCGACAGCGATCCCGAGCGAACGACCGGCTGGCCGTCGACCTCGGTGATGACGTCGCCGGACTTGAGCCCCGCCGCCGCTGCGGCGCTGTCGGGCGAGACGTTCGACACCAGTGCGCCGTCTACGCGCTTGAGCCCGAACGAGTCGGCGAGCTGCTGATTCAGGTCCTGCACCGTCACGCCCAGGAGGCCGTGCCGGGCCTTGCCGGTGGCGACGATCTGGTCCTTGATCTTCAGCGCGACGTTGATCGGGATGGCGAACGACACGCCCTGGAAGCCGCCGCTCCTCGAGTAGATCTGCGAGTTGATGCCGACCACCGAGCCGCTGCCGTCGAAGAGCGGCCCGCCGGAGTTGCCGGGGTTGACGGCCGCATCGGTCTGGATGAACGGCACGACGGCATCGCCCGGCAACGAGCGGCCCTTGGCGCTGACGATGCCCGACGTCGCCGTCTCCTCGAGCCCGTACGGCGCGCCGATGGCGAGAACCGGATCGCCGACCTCGAGGGTCTTCGGATCGCCGAGACGAACGACCGGCAGGTTCTTGGCGTCGATGCGCAGCACGGCGATGTCGGTTGCGGTGTCGATGCCGAGCACCTTGGCGGTGTACTCGCGCCGGTCGCTCAGCTTGACGGTGACGTCCTTGGCTTCGCGCACGACGTGCGCGTTGGTGAGGATCAGCCCGTCGGCGCTGATGATGAAGCCCGATCCCAGGCCCTTGAAGGGGGTCGACGGGCTCTGCTGGCCGCGCTGGCCGAAACCCGGAACGCCGCGGAAGAACTTGAAGAACGGGTCATTCTCCATACCGGGCGGCATGCCGCCCTGCTCTTCCATCGAGACCTTGTGGCTGCCCTCGACCATGATGCCGACGACGGCCGGCGCCGACTGCTTGACGATGGCGCGGTAGTTGGGCACCTGGCCCGGCTGGATCGGCTCGGCTGGAACGACGCGCTCGCCTTGCTGCGCGCGGTCGGTCTGCGCCTGGGCCACGATGGCCGGGCGCGAGTCGCCCTTCAGCCAGTGGGGAAGATCGATCGCGCCCGCGGTACCGATCACCGTGACGCCGGCGGCAAGCAATGCCGCGCTGAGGGGATTCATCTTCATGGTCGACATCCTTCAGGTCAGGCGCGGAATTCCCGCGGTTGACGCGAAAGATAGGGACGACCGGTTAGGCCTCGGTTAGCGATCGATGAAGCGAGGATTAAGACGAGGCGGCGCGCGGCAAGCGGAGGGTCACGCGCAGCCCTCCCGCCGGCGATGCATCGAGCGAAAGCGCGGCGCCGTGGCGCTCCGCGACGGTGCGAACGATGGCCAGGCCGAGGCCGGTTCCTTCCTCGCCGCCCGACTCGCGGCGATAGAAGCGGTCGAACACGCGCAAGCGGTCGCTCGCCGGGATGCCCGGGCCGGCGTCGTCGACGCGCAGCCACGCTGCGTCGGCGTCCTCCCAGACCCCGACGTCGACGCGCGTTCGCGGCGGCGAGTAGCGCAGGGCGTTGTCGACGAGATTGCGGACGAGCGCGGTCAGGCTCGAACGCTCGCCCGCAACGGTCACCGGCGATCGCGCGTCGAGGATCAGCTCGCTGCCGCGGTCGAGTGCGAAGGGATGCATGGCGGCCAGCGTCTCGCGCGCCAGACCGGCGAGGTCGATCGGCTCGAGCGCGAGCGGCGCCGAACCCGGCTCGCTGCGCGCCAGCGTGAGGAGCTGCTCGATCAGGCGCGCCGCGCGCTCGATGCCGGCACCGAGGCCCTCGATGGCGGCGGCTCGCGCCTGGCCGTCGCCGGCGTGGCGCAACAGGCGCAACTGCAGCTTCAGCGCGGTGAGCGGCGAGCGCAGCTCGTGCGCCGCGTCGGCGACGAAGGCACGCTGGGTGTCGAGCGAGCCCTTCAGGCGATCCAGCAGCGCGTTGAGTGCCCTGGCCAGGGGCGCGAGCTCGTCCGGCAGGTCACCGGTCGGCAGCGGCTCGAGCGAGCCGGCGTCGCGCGAGCGCACCTCGCCGGCGAGGCGTTCGAGCGGCGCGAGGTTCTTCGCCGCCAGCCACCAGATCGCGAAGGCCGCCAGGGGCGTCACCAGCAGCAGCGGCAGCACGCCGCGCCAGGCCGCGTGGGCGGCGAGGCGCTGGCGGATCTCGACCGGCTGGGCAACCTGGATCACGCGGTCGCGCGTCGCCACGCTGTAGGTTCGCCAGGCGTGCCCCTCGACAACGAGCGTCGCCAGGCCGAGGAGTGCCCGCGCCGGCAGCGACGAGTGCGCGCGCGACGCGTAGATGCTGCGGCCGTCGACGGTCCAGATCTGGATCACCACGTCGAGCTGCTCGTCGGCGAGCGTGCCGGCTTCCGACGGGTCGATCTGGCCCTGGTCGCGCAGCGAGAGCGCCATCTGCTGGAGCTGGTAGTCGAAGAGCGCCTCGGTCTCGCCGAGGACGTTGCGGTACGTGATCGCGGCGATGGCCAGGGCCGTGAGACCGAGCAATGCGAGCAGCGAGACGAGCAGGCGAACGCGAATCGAGCTCATGGCGGTGTCGCCGCGTCGATGAAGTAGCCGACGCCGCGCACGTTGCGGATAAAGTCGGCGCCCAGCTTTCGGCGCAGCTGATGGATGTACACCGAGACCGCGTTGCTCTCGATCTCCTCGCCCCAGCCGTAGAGCCGATCCTCGAGCTGCGCTCGCGACAGCACCGCGCCCGGGCGCACCATCAGCGCCTCGAGCACCGCGAACTCGCGCGCCGAGAGCGACACCGGCGCGCCGTCGCGGGTGACGCGGTGCTGCGCCGGGTCGAGCGTCACGCCGCCGTGCGAGTGCACCGGCTCGCCGCGGCCGGCGTGACGTCGCAGCACGGCGCGGATGCGCGCGTTGAGCTCGTCGAACTCGAAGGGCTTGACGAGGTAGTCGTCGGCGCCGGCGTCGAGGCCGGCGACGCGGTCGCCGCGCGCATCGCGCGCCGTCAGCACGATCACCGGCGTCG
>JBBSBZ010000013.1:0-28405 GCA_038250795.1 Burkholderiales bacterium
GCGCCCGAGATCGGCCTGCTCGTCATGGCCTGCGTCGTCGCGCTCGTCGATCTCTGGCACCCGGGCAAGGACAGGATCGTCACCTACTGCCTGACCCAGCTCTCGCTCTGCGCCGTCGCGCTGGCCCAACTCTGGTACTTCTACGCCGGCGCCACCTACTACGCCATGCAGCGAATGGTCGTCGCCGATCCCATGGGTCATCTGCTCGGCCTGTTCGCGACGCTGGCGATGATGACGACGCTGGTCTATGCCCGCTCCTACGCCGCCAGCCGCGACATCCTGAAGGGCGAGCTCTTCACGCTCTCGATGTTCGCGCTCCTCGGCATCCTGGTGATGGTGGCGGCCAACAACTTCCTCGTCGTCTACCTCGGCCTCGAGCTGATGTCGCTTTCCCTCTACGCGCTCGTCGCGATGCGCCGCGACGACACCGGCGCCACCGAGGCGGCGATGAAGTACTTCGTCCTCGGCGCGCTGGCGAGCGGCTTTCTCCTCTACGGCCTGTCGATGATGTACGGCGCCACCGGCTCGCTGGAGCTGAGCGAGGTCTTCAAGGCAATCGGCACCGGCCGGATCAATCGCGCCGTGCTGGCCCTCGGCACCGTCTTCGTTGTCGCCGGTCTGGCCTTCAAGCTCGGCGCCGTGCCGTTCCACATGTGGGTGCCCGATGTCTACCAGGGCGCGCCGACATCGATGACGCTCCTCGTGGGGGGCGCGCCGAAGCTCGCAGCCTTCGCCATCACGATCCGCCTCCTGGTCGAAGGGATGATCGGCGAGGCGGTCGACTGGCAGCAGATGCTGGTCATGCTCTCGCTGGCGTCGATGCTGCTCGGCAACCTCGCCGCCATCGCCCAGACGAACCTGAAGCGGATGCTCGCCTATTCGACCATCGCCCAGGTCGGCTTCATGCTGCTCGGCCTGTGCCCCGGCGTGGTCAACGGCAACACCTTCTCGGCGAGCAACGCCTACAGCTCGGCGATGTTCTATGTCGTCGTCGACGTGCTCACGACGCTCGGCACCTTCGGCATGATCATGCTGCTGTCGCGCGCCGGCCACGAGGCCGAGCGGATCGACGACTTCCGCGGCCTGGCACGGCGCAGCCCCTGGTTCGCCGGCGTGATGGCGGTCTTCATGTTCTCGCTTGCCGGCATCCCGCCGACGGTCGGCTTCTACGCCAAGCTCGCGGTGCTGCAGGCGCTGGTCTCCACCAACGTTGCGGGCTTCATCTGGCTCGCCGTCACGGCCGTCGTGCTGTCGCTGCTCGGCGCCTACTACTACCTGCGCGTCGTCAAGGTGATGTACTTCGACGAGCCCGTCGACGCCCACGCGCTCGGTGGCGAGCGCGACGTGCGCATCATGCTGTCGTTCAACGGCGCCGCCGTGCTTCTCCTCGGCATCCTGCCGGGCGGCCTGATGCAGCTCTGCGAGCAGGCGATCGTGCGGATGTTCGCGACATGACCGACGTCGCGCACCTGCGCGAGACGCGGGTCGCCTCGGAGCAGGTCTGGCGCGGTGCGTTTCTCGATGTTCGCCGCGACCAGGTCGCGCTGCCCGACGGCAGCCAGGCCGAGCGGGAATACGTCGTCCATCCCGGCGCGGTGATGATCGTGCCTATCCTCGACGACGGACGGCTCGTCGTCGAGCGGCAGTGGCGCTATCCGATCGGGGCGGCGATGCTCGAGTTCCCGGCCGGCAAGCTCGAGGCCGGCGAGCCGGTGCTCGCATGCGCCGTGCGCGAGCTGGTCGAGGAGACCGGCTATCGCGCGTCCGAGTGGGCCCGCGCCGGCCACATGCACAACGCCATCGCGTATTCCACCGAGGCGATCGAGGTGTGGTTCGCGCGAGGCCTGGTCAAGGGCGAGCGGAGCCTCGACGAGGGTGAGTTTCTCGATGTCCTCGAGACGACCGAGGACGAGCTCGCGCGCGCGAGCAGCTGCGGCGAGATCACCGACGCCAAGACCCTCGTCGGCCTGCTCTGGCTGCAGAACTGGCGCGCGGGACGCTGGCCCCTTCGGTGGGATGCCGCGCCTTGAGCGAGTGCCGATAATCGGGCGATGAAGGTTCTCAACCTGCGCTGCGGCCGACAGCACGACTACGAGGGCTGGTTCGCCTCCGAAGACGACTTCGTGGCCCAGAGCGGGAGCAAGGCGATCGCCTGCCCGCTGTGCGGCGACACCGCGGTGACGCGCCTGCCGACGGCGCCGCGCCTGAAGGTCTCGCGCCATTCGGCGGTCGAGCCTGCGCCCGCACCGGAGACCGCGAGAGAGATGACGCTGCAGTCGCAGTGGCTGAGAGCGGTCCGGCAGGTCATGAACAGCACCGAGGACGTGGGCGAGCGCTTCCCGGAGGAAGCGCGCCGGATCCATTACGGCGAGGTCGAGGAGCGCGGCATCCGAGGCAAGGCCTCCAAGGAAGATGCCGATGCCTTGCGCGAGGAAGGCATCGAGGTCATGGCATTGCCGATCCCCGATGCCGTGAAGGGCCCCGTTCAGTGAGCGTCGGGGGCGTCGGCGTCGAGCACCACGTAGCGTGAGTCGGCAAAAGCGCTGAGCAGCGCGTCGCCGTGGCGGTCGAAGGCGAACGTGTCACCCGGTTCCAGGACGATGTCGCGCAGGTCGCCGTCCTGCGTGATCCAGATCGCGCCGCTCAGGCACTCGACCGTCCGGCCGACACGGGCGGGAAGATGGCGGGTGCCGGCCTTCGCCAGAACGTGCGCCGCCAGCTGCAGATCATTGTTCAAGGTTCACTCCTGTAGCATGAAGCCCATGCATGCGGCCGGGTCACCTCGTCTTGACGATTCGGCTGACCTCGATGCGAATCTTCCGCTGAGAAAGCTCGTCGCTCAAACGGCGATTGGTCATTCGATGCATGCGTACGGCGCATGCAAAGCGGAACAATGAGCCGGGGACCTTTCGACCTGCCGCCGCTGGAGCTCCTGGTGGCGTTCGAGAGCGCGGCGCGCCATCTCAGCTTCACGAGGGCGGCGCAGGAGATCGCGCTCACCCAGTCCGCGGTGAGCCGTCAGGTTCAGGCGCTGGAAGGCCGCCTCGGCGTCGCGCTCTTCCGCCGGCTCCATCGCTCGCTGGCACTGACCGAGGAGGGCTCGCGCCTCTACGCGGCGACGCTCGAGGCGCTCGGGCGGCTCGACCGCGCGACCCGCGATCTGCGTCGCAGCGAACGCGCCCGGACTGTCGTGGTGACGACGACGGCGGGCTTTGCCGGTCTCTGGCTCATCCCGCGCCTCGCCCGCTTCGTCGGTGCCCATCCCGGCGTCGACGTGCGCATTTCCGCCAGCAACAACCTCGTCAACCTCGATCGGGACGGCGTCGACGTCGCGATCCGATACCGTGCCGTCGATCGCGGGGCGGCGGAGTCGGGCGCGCGCCTGTTCGGCGAGATCGTCTTTCCGGTGTGCAGCCCGCGCTTGCGCCGGCCTCCCTTTCCCGCGCTCCTGGTGCCGGGCGACCTCGCCGCGCACACGATCCTGCGCATGGAGCCGGATGGCGGGAATCAGCTGCAGGACTGGGGCCTGTGGCTGCACGCGATGGGGCTCGACGACCTCCGCCCGGCGGGCGTGCTCCACTTCTCGTCGTACGACCAGCTCATCTCTGCCGCGCTGGCGGGGCAGGGCGTGGCGCTCGGTCGCATGCCGCTGATCGCCGGCGCGATGAAGAGCCGAAAGCTCGTCGCCCCTTTCGACGACCGCGTCGCCTCGGCGCGAAGCTACTTCATGCTGGCTTCGGCAACCGCCGCCGCGAAGCCGGAGGTCCGTGATTTCATGGCCTGGCTGGCGACCGAAGCACGCGACCCGGATTCAGCACGCCCTGCGGGTCGAGCGCGGCCTTGATCGCCCGCATCATGTCGAGCGCCACGGGGGACTTGCGCGCCTCGAGCTGATCGAGCTTCAGCGTGCCGATGCCGTGCTCGGCGGAGATCGAGCCGCCACGCGCCGAGACGGCGTCGTAGACCAAATCGTTGATCTCGGCCTCGTGGCGCTGCAGGAACGCGGCGCCGTCGAGGCCCGGCGGGCCCTGGACGTTGTAGTGCAGGTTGCCGTCGCCGAGATGGCCGAAATCGACCAGGCGCACGCCCGGAAACGCGGCGAGCAGGGCGGCATCGGTCGAGGCGACGAACTCGTCGATCGCCGAGACCGGCAGCGCGATGTCGTGCTTCACGTTCGGGCCTTCCATGCTCTGCGCGATCGGGATCGACTCGCGCAGATGCCACATCGCGTTCGCCTGCTCGAGACTGGCGGCGACGGCGGTGTCGTCGATCAGCCCTTGCTCGAGCGCCTCGCCGAGCAGCGCCTCGAGCGCCTCGGTGGCGTGCGCCTCGCTCTCTCCGTCCGAGTGCTCGAGGAGCACGATCCACGGGGCCGGTGCGAGCGGCTGGCGCAGCTGCGGGAGCTGCTTGCGCACGAGGCCGAGCGAGAAGTCGTTCATCAGCTCGAAGCCGGTGAGGCCGGGCCCGAGCCGACGCTGGGCCAGCGCGAGCAGCCCGGTCGCCGCGCCCAAAGTCCTGGTGCTCGCGAGCGCTGTCATCACCGCAGCGGGTCGGGGATGCAGCTTCAGCGTCGCGGCCGTGATGATCGCCAGCGTGCCTTCGCTGCCGATGAGCAGGTCGCGCAGGTCGTAGCCGGTGTTGTCCTTGCGCAGTCCCGAGAGGCCCTCCCAGACGCGGCCCTCGGCGGTGACGGCCTCGAGCCCGAGGCAGAGCTCGCGGGCGTTGCCGTAGCGCAGGACCTGCGTCCCGCCGGCGTTGGTGGAAAGGTTGCCGCCGATCGTGCAGCTCCCTTCGGCCGCCAGGCTGAGAGCGAACATGAGGCCGTGCGAGGCGGCCTCCTGCTGGACGGCCTGGAGCACGCAGCCGGCCTCGGCGACGAGGGTGAGGTTGCTGCGGTCGACGCTGCGGATGCGGTTCATTCGCGCCAGCGACAGCAGCACCTGCGAGCCGCTTTCGTCGGGTACCGAGCCGCCGACGAGCCCGGTGTTGCCGCCCTGCGCGACGAGGCTCGCGCCGTGTGCACGGCAGGCTGCGACGACGGCGGCGACCTCGGCTGTCGAGCCGGGGCGCACGACCGCGAGCGAGCGGCCGCGAAAGCGCTTGCGCCAGTCGAGCTCCCATGTCGAGCGGTCGCCCTCGGCGATCACGTGGGGCGCGCCGACGGCATCGCGCAGGGCGTCGACGAGGCTCATGGCTGCGGCCCTGCGACGGCGACCGCGGGCTTCGTCGGCGCGGCCGACCGCAGGCGGGCGCGGATGTGGATGCCGCAGGCGGCGAAGAGGGTGAGGGTGAGCACGACCTCGAGCGCAGCGAGCGGTGCGCCCAGGCCCCGGTCGCTGGTCGCGCGCACCACGCCTTCGGCGAAGTAGAGCCAGACGAGAAGGCTCGTCCAGCGGTAGGTGTACAGGCGGTCGCGCCACAGGCCGGGCAGGGCGAACGCCAGCGGCAGCACCTTGACGGCGAGGGTGCCGCGGCCGGTCGGTGCGAGCCAGAGCTCCCACGCCAGCCCGAGCGCGACGATGGCCAGCGCCGAGCCGAACGCGAGCGGCCGCGTCCATCTCGTGGGGCCGGGCACGCGGGAGTCTTCGTTCATCGCTGCTTATGATGCCAGCAATGCATGCGCAGACCGGCCCGTGACCCAGCCCGCCGAAGGGCCGAACGCCCGCGTCGCGCACGACACGTCGCGACCGTGGCTGCAGACTGCCGAAACCCTGGTGCAGCGTTTTCGCGAGGACCGCCTCGCCCTGGTCGCCGGCAGCCTCACGTTCACGACGATCATCTCGCTCGTGCCGCTGGTGACGGTGACGCTCGCGCTCTTCTCGGCGTTTCCCATGTTCGCGACGCTGCAGAGCGCGCTGCAAAGCTATTTCGTGCAGACGCTCGTGCCCGACAGCATCGCGCGGTCGGTGATGAGCGCGATCACCCAGTTCTCGAGCCGCGCCAGCCGGCTCGGCGCCGTCGGCCTGATCGCGCTCGTGGTGAGCTCGCTCGCGATGATGCTCACGATCGACCGCGCCCTGAACGCGATCTGGCGGGTGAGGACGATGCGCCGCATCACTCATCGCGTCCTGGTTTATTGGGCCGCCCTCACGCTCGGGCCGATCGTCATTGCCGTAAGCCTGGCCGCGACGTCGTATGCGGTCAGCGCCTCGCGCGGCCTTCTGGGCAACACGCCGCGGGGTCTCGGCGTCGCCGTGGGCGCCTTCGAGTTCCTGATCGACGCCATCGGCGTCGCCGCACTCTTCCACTACGTGCCAAACACCTTCGTGCGATGGCGCCACGCCCTGCTCGGCGGCCTCTTCGTCGCCGTCTCCATGGCGCTCGGCAAGCGTGCCCTGACGGTCTACTTCGCCGCCGTGCCCACCTACTCCATGGTCTACGGCGCGTTCGCGACCTTGCCCATCTTTCTCGTCTGGATCTATGCGAGCTGGATCATCGTCCTCCTCGGAGCCATGCTCGCGGCTTACCTGCCGCTCCTCGGCAGGCGCCTTTCGCGCTGGCCCGACGCGCCGGGCTCGCGCTTTCATCTCGCGGTCGTTGTCCTCGGCCGGCTCGCGGCGGCACGCGGCACGACGCGGCGCGGGCTGGATCCGGTCGCGCTGGGCAAGGCGGTCGGGGTCGATCCGCTGCAGATCGACTCTGTCCTCGAGACGCTTCGCGAGCTCGACTGGGTGGGCCGGCTCGAGGAGCCGCTCAGCAGCCGCTACGTGATGCTCTGCGACCCGGCGACGACGCTCGCCGAGCCGCTCGTCGCTTCGCTGCTGCTCGACCCTGCGCCCGATCTCGAGGCGATGTGGAGACGTGCCGACTTCGGGCGCATGCGGCTCGCGGAGATCCTGGAGCCTGCTGCCAGCTAGGCTGCGCAGGATCGCGGCGATCCCCGGGCCGTCCGCGTGCGCACTCGCGGGGTCGCTAGAGCCGGCCGACGCAGCGCACCGCGCCGCATCGGCAGGCGAGCCTGCCTTCGTGGTGCGACTCGCCGTAGCCGACCGTGAGTTCCTCGCCTGCGGCGACGTCGCGCATGGCGTAGAACTCGACCCGGCCCTGGCGGATGCGCAGCACCGCATTCGGTGCGCACGAGTGGTTGGTGAAGCGCAGCGGATCGGTCGACGCGGCCGCGTCGATCGCCCGGCGCTCGCTCACCTCGACGATCATGATCCGCTCGAGCCCGCGCGCGCGCCGGCGCGCCTCGCGCACGCTGATCGATTCGCCGCGAATCTCGCCGATCTTGCGTCGCCCCGGGATCGCTTCGTCGGCGAACGCGCCCTGGCCGTCGATGGTGCTTGCCCGGACGACGACACGAAACTTCTGCGGATCGGCGGGCGGCCGGCGCGGCCGTTCAGCGCTGCTGGCGGCGGCCATGTCAGCCATGTGCCGGGCGGATCGCGCCGCGCTGCCTTGCCGTGCGAAAGGTGATCGAGTAGCGCAGCGCCGGCGTCGGCGCGACGCTGTGCTGCCAGCCCCAGCGCGCCTCGGCACGCAGCACGTAGGCCGAGCGTGGCGCGAGCTCGAGCGAGAGCACGTCGGTCTTCTTCGGCGCGACCGGCGGATAGCGGCGAAAGCGCATCCGCGCCGCGCCGGCCAACGAGATGCCGACGACGGTCTCGTAGTCGGGCACGTCGCGATGCCAGCCGAGCGGAACGCCCGGACGGTATTCGGCCACGAGCGTGCCGACGAAGGCCTCGGGCAGCTCGCCGCTCCACGCCGCCGCCTTGTCGCGCAAAGCCTCGAGGCTCGTCGGCAGCGGCGGGCTGGGCAGAAGGCGGTTGTCGTCGTAGTCGTAGGCAAAACCGAAATGGGCGACACGGCGGCGCGCCGTGTACCCCTTGTAGCGCGCCTCGTGCAAGGGCAGCGCGGCGATGACGGCGACGAGCGCGGCCTCCTCGTCGACGCCGATGAAGTCCTCGCGATAAGACGCGCCGGCAGGCAACGCAAGCTGCGCGGCCGGCACGCCGTCGGCGAAGAGTGCAAGCTGCTCGAGAGTCGCTTCCATCGCGCCGATTGTGCCGAGCCGGTGGCGTTGTCGCTCGCGTGACGGCGATGCCCCGATGCGTCGCGCAGATCGGTGCTTCACGGAAAATGGCTCCATGAACCCGCCGTCGACTCATCCGCTCGACCTCGCCACCGAACTCGTCGGCGCCGTCGAGGCATCGGCGCGCACCGGTCGCACGAGCGATGCCTACTGGACCTTCATCGGGCCCTTCGGCGGCGTGTCGGCCGCCACGGCGCTGCGCGCCGTGCTCGAGCGCCCCGATCGCCAGGGCGATCCGATCGCGATCACGATCAACTTCTGCGCGCCGATCGCGCGCGGCGAGTTCCAGGTGCACACGCGCAAGGCGCGCGCCAACCGGTCGAGCCAGCACTGGCTCGTGGAATTCCGACAAGGCGGGAATGAGGAGGCCGTGCTCACGGCAAGCGTCGTCACTGCGCTGCGGCGCGACAGCTGGAGCCACCAGCCGTCGCGCGCGCCGGCGCTGCCGCCGTTCGAGTCGGTGGCCGCGGCCGACAACAAGCGATCGCTGCCGTGGGTCGCGCAATACGGCTTTCGATTCGTCGAGGGCGCGCCGAAGATGACCGCGGAGAGGCCCGATCCGCCGAACAGCCCGCGCTCGGTGCTCTGGCTCCACGACGACACCCCGCGCACGCTCGATGCGCTGTCGTTGCTCGCGTTGAGCGATGCCTTCGTCGGACGCATCTTCCGGGCGATCGGCCGGATTCCGCCGTTCGGCACGGTGTCGATGACGACCCACTTCCACGCCAGTGCCGACGAGCTCGCCGCGCACGGCAGCGAGCCGCTCGCCGCCGTCGCGGATGCGCACGTCTTTCATCGCAGCTACTGCGACCAGAGCGTCGCGCTCTACGGCCGGGGCGGCCAGCTCCTGGCGACGTCGACGCAGATCGCGTATTTCAAGGCCTGACGGGCACGATCAGAACAGGCCTTCGATATCGCCGTCGGGATTGACGTGGATGTCGTGCGCGGCCGGCCTGGCGGGCAGGCCTGGCATGGTCATGATGTCGCCGCAGATGGCGACGACGAAGCCGGCGCCCGCCGCGAGCCGGACTTCGCGCACCGGCAGAACGTAGCCCGATGGCGCGCCGAGGAGCTTCGGATCGGCCGAGAACGAGACCTGGGTCTTGGCCATGCAGACCGGCAGCGTGCCGTGGCCCGCTGCGGCAAAGGCCTGGAGATCGGCGCTCGCCTTGGCAGTGAAGACGACCTCGGAGGCGCCGTAGATGCGCGTTGCGATCGTGCGGATCTTGTCGGTCAGCGGCATCGCATCGTCGTAGAGCGGCGCGAAGCCGGGACCGCGCGAGTCGCCCGCCTCGCAGCGCGCGACGACGCAGCGCGCGAGCTGCTCGGCGCCGGCGCCGCCGTCGGCCCAGTGGCGGCACTGCACCGCCTCGACCTCGAACTCGGCCTCGCAGATGTCGGCAAGGAGCCGGTGCTCGGCTTGCGTGTCGGAAGTGAAATGATTGATGGCGACGATCACCGGCACGCCGAAGCCGCGCACGTTTCGGACATGACGACCGAGATTGACGAGCCCCCGCTGCAGGGCGGCGAGGTTTTCGGTGCCGAGGTCGGCAACGGCGACGCCGCCATTGAACTTGAGCGCCCGCACGGTTGCGACGATCACCGCGACGTCCGGCTTGAGACCGGCCTGGCGGCACTTGATGTCGAAGAACTTCTCCGCCCCGAGGTCGGCGCCGAAGCCGGCTTCGGTGACGGCGTAGTCGCCGAGCTTGAGCGCGGCGCGGGTCGCGATCACCGAGTTGCAGCCGTGCGCGATGTTGGCGAACGGGCCGCCGTGGACGAGCGCCGGGGAGCCCTCGAGGGTCTGCACGAGATTGGGCTGGATCGCGTCCTTCAGGAGCGCCGTCATCGCCCCGGCGGCCTGCAACGCTCCGGCCGTGACGGCCTGCCCGTCGCGCGTGTGCGCGACGACGATGCGCGCCAGACGCTTCTCGAGGTCGGCGATGTCGCCGGCGAGGCACAGGCAGGCCATGACCTCCGACGCGACTGTGATGTCGAAGCCGCTTTCGCGCACGAAGCCGTTGCTGCCCGGGCCCGATGCGCCGCCGAGCCCGATGGTCACCGCGCGCAGCGCCCGGTCGTTCATGTCGAGGACCCGGCGCCAGGCGATCCGGCGGGTGTCGATCGCCAGCGCGTTGCCCCAGTAGACGTGGTTGTCGACGAGCGCCGCGAGCAGGTTGTGCGCCGACGTGATCGCGTGGAAATCGCCGGTGAAGTGCAGGTTGATGCGATCCATCGGCATCACCTGGGCCCGGCCACCGCCGGTCGCACCGCCCTTGGCGCCGAACACGGGCCCGACCGACGGCTCGCGCAGCGCGATCACCGTCTTCCTGCCGATTCGGTTGAGCGCATCGCCCAGGCCGATCGTGGTCGTCGTCTTGCCCTCGCCGGCCGGCGTCGGATTGATCGCCGTGACGAGGACGAGCTTGCCGTCCGGGCGGTCGGCAAGCGAGAGCAGGAACTCGCTCTCGAGCTTGGCGATGTACCTGCCGTGGAGGTCGAGGGCATCCAGCGGAATGCCGGCCCGCTCGGCGATTTCGGCAATGGGGCGCATGCGGCTGGCGCGGGCGATAGCGAGGTCGTGCGACATGTCGGAGCCGGTGGGTCGAGGCGCGCGCAGTGTGTCATGCCGGGCGCCGCCCGCGAGGGCCACGGCCGGCGCTATCCTGCACGTCCCATCCCCGAACCGTTCGGCACCATGCGACCCGTCTGCACCCATCTCGCCGGCATCCGCACCGTGACGCCGAGCGCGCGCGGCTGCGAGGAATGCCTGCAGTCGGGCGGCACATGGGCCCACTTGCGAATCTGCCGCACCTGCGGCCACGTGGGCTGCTGCGACGACTCGAAGAACAAGCACGCGACGAAGCACTTCCACGCGACGTCGCATCCGATCATCGAGGGCTACGATCCTCCCGAGGGCTGGGGCTGGTGCTTCGTCGACGAGGTTGTGTTCGACCTGAGCGACCGCAAGACGCCGCACGACGGCCCGATTCCACGCTACGACTGAAACGGCGACCCCCATGACTGCGATCGACCCGCTACCCCTCGACGACGCGACCCGCCAGGCCTTGGCGGCCGTGACGACCGCGACGCTCACGACCGTGCTGCTCAAGAAGGGCCTGCGCAACGTCTGGATCCGCGGCGCATTGCCGCTGGCGGCGCCGCTGCCCGAGCGTCGCGTCGGCCGCGCCTTCACGCTGCGTTTCGTGCCGGCGCGCGAGGACCTCGCGACTCCGGCGTCGTGGGCCTCGCCGATCTCGACCCGTGCCGCGATCGAGGCGATGCCGGCAGGCGCGATCGCCGTCGTCGACGCGATGGGAACGAGCGATGCCGGCATCTTCGGCGACATCCTGTGCGCGCGGATGCAGAAGCGGGGCGTCGCTGCGCTCGTCACCGACGGCGTGGTCCGCGACCTCGCGGGCGTGCTCGGCACGGCGCTGCCGGTGTGGTGCCGCGGCACGGCCGCGCCCGCGTCGGTGAACGGCCTCACCTTCGTCGGCTGGCAGGAAGCGATCGGCTGCGGCGGCGTCGCGGTCATGCCCAACGACGTCGTCGTCGCCGACGGCGACGGCGCGGTGGTGATCCCGGCGGCGCTGGTCGACGAGGTCGTGGCGGCCGCGGTCGAGCAGGAGCGGCTCGAGGGCTGGATCATGCGCGAGGTCGAGGCCGGCGTCGCGCTGCCCGGTCTCTATCCGGCCAACGAAGCGACCCAGGGGCGCTACGCCGCCTGGTCGAAGTCGAACAGGTAGCTCCACCTCACCGCGTCGGATGACGCGTGGTGCGCGGTATCCAGTGCCACAGCACGATCGCCGCGGCGAAGCCGGTGAGGCCGGTGCACCAGATGCCGGCTGCGAGCGAGATGGCAGCGGTCACCGCCGAGAGCAGCGCCGGGCCGGCGGTCGAGCCGAGATCTGACATCAGGCGCCAGAGGCCGAGGAAGTGGGCGCGCCCGGCGATCGGGGAGTAGTCGGCACCGAGGGTCATGATCATCCCCGAGCCGATGCCGTTGCCGAAGCCGATGAGCAGCGAGGCGAGGAGAAGCGTCGTCGCGTCGTGCGTGAGCGGAGTCGCGACGAGCGCGATGCCCATGATCAGCATCGAGGGCACCGCGACCCAGGCGCGGCCCTTGCGGTCCATCACCTTGCCGGCCGGATAGAAGACCAGCATGTCGATGCCACCGGCCAGGCCGTAGATGAGTGAGGTCGTCGCGGCATCGAGGCCGATCGACTCCGCCCAGAGCGGGATCACCGCCTGCCGCGATGCGCGTACGGCCGCGACGAGCAAGGCGCCGATGCCGACCGTGAGGAAGATGCGGGCGTGGCCGGTGCCCACCGAAAGCAGTGTCGTCGGCGCGCGCACCGGGGCGAGATCGGCGCCGATCTCGGCCGTCGGGTGCTCGGGCAGATCGGGCATGCGCATCGCCACGATCGCCGCGACCGCGAGCGAGCCGATGCCGGCCCAGTACGCACCGGCGATCCCCATCCGGTGGATCAGCGCCGCGGCGACGAAAGGACCGACAAAGAGGCCGATCCGCATCACCCCCCCGAGCGTCGACAACGCACGGGCGCGGTAATGGAAAGGCACGGCCTCGGTGAGGTAGCTCTGGCGCGCGAGCCCGAACACGGCGGCAGACATGCCGACCATGAAGACTCCTGCGCCGAAGACCCACAGGGCCGTCGCGACCACGCACAGCAGCATGCCCAGCGCGCCCCAGACGGCCGCGCCGACGATGGCCCAGCGCTCACCGTAGCGCGTCGTGATGATCGAGGCGGGGATGTTCGAGACCAGCGAGCCGATGCCGATCAGGGTCACCATCAGCGCGGCAAGGGCGACCGAGCCGCCGAGCTGGCGCACGGTGAGCGCGATCACGGGAAGGATCGCGCCTTCGCCGAGGCCGAAGAGGAAGGATGGGCCGAAGGCGGGGAGCGCGATCCGGCGCAGGCTGAAGGAGTCGTCGGTCACGCGGCGCGGCAAGGGCCCGAAGCGGGCGCAGGCTGGAAGCTTAGCCTGATGCGCCTGCGAAACGCGTCACGCTATCCTCGCGGATCGGTCTCGGGCCCTCCGAGACCACCATCGAGAGAAATTCATGGCCACATCCTCATTGCGAGCCAGCGGGCCGCGCGAGAGCGGCATCGACGCCGCGTTGCTGATCCTGCGTCTGACGCTCGGCATCCTCACGCTGCTCCATGGCGTCAGCAAGCTGCCGACGCCACCGGGCTACCTCGTCGACATGCTGGCCAAGGCGAACCTGCCTGGCGCGCTCGCATGGGGCGTGTACGTCGGCGAGATCCTCGGGCCGCTGCTGATCATCATCGGCGTATGGACCCGGCTCGGCGCGCTGTTCATCGTCCTCAACATGCTGGTCGCCCTGGTCCTCGTGCACAGCGGCGACCTGTTCCACCTCAACAAGCAAGGCGGCTATGCGCTCGAGCTGCAGGCGTTCTTTCTTTTCACCGCCGTGGCCCTGATGTTCTCGGGCGCCGGACGCTACAGCGTCGGTGGTCGCTACGGACCGATGAACTAGCGCGTCACGGCGCGCCGCCCGCCGCGGAGATGACGAAGGCGGTGAGCGCGGTCGGCAAGGTCGAGTAGCGGACCCGCCGGCTTCGACTGCCTAGGCCGACTCCACGGCCTTTTGTCGATGGGCCTGGATCATGTGATCGACCGATTCGCCGAGGCTGCGCGGGCTGCATGACTTCGACACGAACAGGTCGTAGGCGTCGAAGCCGTTGCGTACCACCGATTCCTCGATGCTCGTGTGCATCGCGATCTTCGACGTGCAGGTCTTCGGATCGCTGCGCAGCGCGCGGCCGACGGCGAGGCCGTCCATCCCTGGCATCTCGACGTCGAGGACGACGGCGTCGAAGGATTCGTGCTTGCTGGCCTCGATCGCCGCGAAGCCGCTGTCGACCGCTTCCACGACATAGCCGAGCGCTTCCAGCGACGCCGTGACGAGGACCCGCACGATCGGCGAATCGTCGACGGCGAGGATGCGGCCGCGAGGAGGGGTGTCTGGCTTCGAGCGCATCGAGACGAGCTTAGCGGGCCTCGGGCGATCCGAACAGAGCGGCAGCCGGCCGCACCCGAGACGCGGCGACGGTGCCGAGAAATGAGGCAACCTGTCCGCCCGGCGTGCCGGTGGCGGCTGTCCGGGCGTTGCGCGCAGGTTGTGCACACAGTTATCAACCACCGCGGTGGTCAAAAAATATTTCAGGGGGGTGGCGGAGAGCGCCGCGCGTCAGGCGGCGCCCGGCGTCCAGCGATCCCAGGCCGTGGCCGACGTCGTCTCGCCCCACAGGTCGATGCTGACCCGGCTGCCGGCGTGCTCCCGGCCGGCAGGCGCGCCCCGCAGGTAGCCCAGGCCGATGCAACGACCGGCAGCCGCGCTCCAGCCGGCCGACGTCAGCTCGCCCACTGGCTCGCCGTCCAGGAGCAGCGTTTCGCCGCCCCACGCATAGGGCTCGGGCGCGTCGAGCACGACCGTCACCAGCCGCTTTCGCAGCGGCGCCGTCTGCAGGCCGGCAAGGACGTCTCGCCCGATGAAGCCATCGCCCTTCGCGAGCTTGACGGCGAAGCTCGTGCCGGCCTCGAACGGCGTCTCGTCCGCGCCTAGCTCGGCGCCCCAGGCACGCCGACCGGCTTCGATGCGCAGCGCGTCGAGCGCGTAGTAGCCGGCATCGGCGAGTCCGCTGCCGTCGACGCCCAGGCCTTCGCCCGCCTCGTGCAGGGCGAGCCAGACATGGCGCGCCATCTCGACCGGCACGTAGAGCTCGTAGCCCGGCCCGCCGACGTAGCTCATGCGCGCGGCGCGCACGCGGGCAAAGCCGAGGTCGATCTCGCGCGTCGTCGAGAAGCGGAGCTGCTCGGGACCGATCGCCTCGAACGTCTCGGGCGCGCCCGCCCGGCCGAGCAGCGCGCGCGCGTTCGGGCCCATGAGCGAGAGCACAGAGGTCATGGCGCTGACGTCGGTGACCACCGCGGCTTCGCTCGCGCCCAGATGGCGCTCGATCCAGTCGAGGTCGCGCGTCGCCTGCGCCGAGCCGGTGACGACGAGGAAGCGGTCGGCGGCGAGACGCGTCACCGTCACGTCGCTCTCGTGGCCGCCGCGCTCGTTGAGCATCGGCGTGTAGACCATGCGCCCGGGCGCGACGTCCATCTCGTTGGCGCACAGGCGCTGCAGCACGGCGAGGGCGTCGCGACCCTGCACCAGGAGCTTGCCGAACGAGGTCTGGTCGTAGAGCGCGACCGCCCGGCGCGTGGCGCGCTGCTCGCGCACCACGTCGGCCAGCCAGGCGGGCCGGCCGAGGGTCTGCGGATAGAGCGAAGCGCCCGGCGCTTCGGGCCGGAAGTAGCTCGCCCGCTCCCAGCCGTTCTTGGCGCCGAAGACGGCGCCCTTCGCGGCGAGCAGGTCGTGCAGGGGGCTGGTTCGCAGCGGGCGCGCCGTCTCGAGCTCCTGGCGCGGCCAGCGCATCGCGTAGTGCAGGCCGAGCGTCTCGCCGGTGCGCTCGGCGAGCGCCTTCTTGTTGGCGGTGTGCGGGCCGAAGCGGCGGATGTCGACATCGGCGAGATCGGTCTGCGGCGAGCCCGACACGATCCACTCGGCGATCAACTTGCCGGCGCCGCCGCTGTTGGCGATGCCGGCCGAGTTGAACCCGGCGGCAACGAAGAAGCGACGCAGCTCGGGCGCCTCGCCGAGGATGAAGTTGCCGTCGGGCGTGAAGCTCTCGGGGCCGTTCAGGAGCATCTTCACGCGCGCCGTCTCGAGGCAGGGCGTGCGGTGGATCGCAGCCGTCATCAGCGGCTCGAACTGCTCCCAGTCCTCGTCGAGGAGCTGGAACTGGAAGGTCGAAGGGATCGGGTCGACGCGCCACGGCTTGGCCTTCGGCTCGAAACCGCCCATCAGGAGGCCGCCGACCTCTTCCTTGTAGTAGATGAAGCCGTCGGCGTCGCGCATCACCGGCAGCATCGGATGGACGCCCTCGATGCGCTCGGTGACGATGTAGAAGTGCTCGGCCGACCAGAGCGGCACGTTGACGCCGGCCAGCGCGCCGAGCTGGCGCGCCCACTGGCCGGCGCAGTTGACGACGATCTCGCAGGCGATCTCTTGCTCCACGCCGCCGTGGCGCACGCGCAGGCCGGACACACCCGTGCCGCTGTCGCCGCGCGCGCTCAGCACCGCGATCACCTCGGCCTCCTCGACGATCTTCACGCCGCGCTGGCGCGCCCCCTTGGCGAGCGACATGCACAGGTCGGCCGGGTTCGCCTTGCCGTCGCCCGGGATCCAGACCGCGCCGGCGAGGTCGTCGGTGCGCAGCGGCGCGAACAGCTCGCCGGCGAGCGCCGGGCTGATCTCCTCGCACTCGACGCCGAAGCTGCGCGCCAGGGCGAGCTGGCGACGCAGGGTCAGCAGCCGCTCGCGCGTCTTCGCGACGTTGACGCTGCCGCATTGCTTCCAGCCCGTCGCCAGTCCGGTCTCGGCCTCGAGCGTCGCGTACAGCTCGATGCCGTACTTGCTCATCCGCGTCATCGTCCGGTTCGGGCGCATCTGGCCGACGAGCCCGGCGGCATGCCAGGTCGTGCCGCAGGTGAGCCGGCCCTGCTCGAGGACGAGCACGTCCTTCTCGCCGAGGGCCGCGAGGTGATAGGCCGTCGAACAGCCGGCGATGCCACCGCCGACGATGACGACGCGGGCCTGGGTCGGCAGCGTCATGCGAGCCTCAAGGCCATCACGCCGAACAGGACGGCCCCGGTACCGAGCGCGCGCTGCAGGCGGAAGCGCTCCTTCAGGACCACGATGCCGATCAGCGCCGCGAACAGCACCGACGTCTCGCGCAGCGCCGCGACCGAGGCAACCGGTGCCTGCGTCATCGCCCAGAGGGCGATGCCGTAGGCCCCGAGCGACGCGCAGGCGCCCAGCAGCGCGATCGGCCAGCGCCGGCGCATGTAGCCGAAGGTCGGCGCCAGCGCGGCGCGGCGCTGCCAGAGCACGAGCGCGAAATAGGGCAGGCCGTCGACCAGGAAGAGCAGGGCGACATAGCGAAGCGCGTGCCCCGACGCGCGCACGCCCAGGCCGTCGACGATCGTGTAGCTCGCGATGATGGCGGCGTTGGCGAGCGAGTAGCCGAGCGCGTGGGCGCGCGAGCCGTGGTGCGTCGAGCGCGTCAAGCCGATGGCGAGGACGCCGGCGCTGATGCCGGCCACCCCGAGCCAGGTCGCCAGGGCCAGGTGCTCGCCGATCAGGGTGCCGCTCATGAGGGCGACGAGCAGCGGCGCCGTGCCGCGCATGATCGGATAGGCGAAGCCGAGCTCCCCGTGGCGGTAGGCGCCGACCAGCGCGATGTAGTAGCCGATGTGGATCACGACCGAAGCGGCGAGCCAGGGCAGTGCCGCGGCCGGCGGCAGGCCGACGATGGCGACGAGCACCGCGCCGACGCCGCAGCCGAGGAGATGGATCAGCGCCGTGTCGAGCTGCATGTCGCGCCCCGACTTGATGAGCGCGTTCCACGAGGCGTGCAGCAGGGCGCTGAAGAGCACCGCGCCGACGACGGTCCAGGTGAGGCTCATCGGCGTGGCGCAGCGCGAGGCCAGCGCCTGGTCATCGGCTTGCGGCCAGGGCGCAGCGCGCGGCACGTGCCATGAAGTGAGCGAGCGGCGGCGTGCGTCCCTCTTCCTGCTTGGCGAGGTCGTCCCACTGGCGCAGCATCACCGCGTTGCGCGCGCCCGGCCTGGCGAGGAAGGCCGCAGCCTGGTCGGCGTCGAACACGCCGCCCTGCAGGACGAGGCTGCGCTTCGAGTCGTCGGAAAGGCGCGCGTGGTAGCCGGCGTTCGCCTGGCAGAGGTATCGCTTCGCGTCGACATGGAGCCTGATCGCGTCGAGCACCGCGTCGTCGAACAGGCCGCGCAGGAAGGGCAGGGCGTAGTACTGGTGCGTGTCGTCGATGCCGAGCAGCGTCGGCGTCGAGCCGCTCGCCACGCCGGCATCTTCTGCGTAGAGAAGGTGGCCGAGGTCGTGCAACAGGCAGGCGGTGACGAGCTCGTCGCCGGCGTCGCTCTGCTCGGCGAGGTGCGCGGTCTGCAGGGCGTGCTCGAGCTGCGTCACGGGCTCGCCGCTGTACTGCTCGGCGCCGTGGCGTGCGAACAGCTGCTCGATGTCGGCCAGGCTCAGCATGGCCGCCCGCTGCGCCTCACGTGCGGTTCTCCTCGGGTGCCGGAAGCGGCGCGAACTGCGACTGGCGGATGCGCGTCGCGGTAAGCGCGCCGGCCGACTCGAGGATCGGGTAGGCGACACCGCAGATGTGCGAGTTGATGCGCTTCAGCTCGCTGATGAGGTCGAGGTGGAGCGAGCTCGTCTCGATGCTCTGTGCCGTGTTGTCGCGCAGGCGGCCGATGTGGTTGGCGGCGTACTCGTGCTCGAGATCGCGAAAGTGCGCCTTCTCCTCGAGCAGCCGCTTGGCGTCGCGCACGTGGCCGTCGAGGAACACGCTCATCGCCAGGCGCAGGTTGGCGAGCAGCCGCTCGTGCAGGTGGATGATCTCCTGCATGCCGGCGTCGGAGAAGCTGCGGTTCTTCTTGATCTTCTTGTCCTCGATGTCCTGGAGGATGCGCTCGATGATGTCGCCGATCTGCTCCATGTTGATCGTGAACGAGACGATGTCGGTCCAGCGCCGGCTCTCGTCCTTGGCGAGCGCCTCGCCCGAGATCTGGGTGAGGTAGAACTTGATCGCCGAGTAGAGCTCGTCGACCACGTCGTCGAGCTTCCTCAGCTCGCTCGACAGGCGCAGGTCGTTGTTGCGCAGCACCGGGACGATCCCGCGCAGCATGGTCTCGACGACGTCGGCCTGGTGCAGCGCCTCGCGCGCCGCGCACGAGATGGCGAGCGAGGGCATGGTGAGGGCGAGCGGATCGAGGTGGCGGGGCCGCGTGTTGTTCGCGCCGGCCGGCGGCTCGCGCAGCCAGCGATCGACGGTGCGGCCCACCAGGCCGGTGAAGCCGATGAAGACGACGGCGAGCACGAGGTTGAAGCCGAGGTGAAAGAAGACCACCTGCGAATGCACGTTGGGCGCGAGTTGGCGCAGCAGCACGTGCGCCTGCGGCAGCACGGCGATGAAGAGGAGCGCGCCGAGCGTCTTGAAGATCAGGTTGCCCATGGGCAGGCGGCGCACCTGCGCCGAGGCGTTGGCCGTCGCGAGAAGGGCCAGCACGCCGCTGCCGATGTTGGCGCCGAGGACGAGGCCGAGCGCGACGGTCACCGGAATCAGCGACGAGGCGGCGAGCGTGGCGATGAGCAGCACGATCGCCAGGCTCGAGTACGAGAACACGGTGAGAACGGCGCCGACGATCATGTCGAGCCAGACGTCGGCGGGCAGCGCGACAACGAGGGCGCGCAGCGCCGGAGATTCGGTGAGTGGCCGGGTCGCGCCGACGATCAGCTGCAGGGCGAGCGTGATCAGGCCGAGGCCGATCAGCACCCGCCCGACCGCGCCGACGCCGCTGTCCTGGCGCGAGATGAAGACGGTGACGCCGACGAAGATGAGCAGCGGCGAGAGCCAGGAGAGGTCGAGCGAGAACACGACCGCCATCACGCTGGTGCCGACGTCGGCGCCGAGCATCACCGCGAGCGCCGCGCTCGTCGTCACCAGGTTCTTGCCGACGAACGAGGCGACGATCAGGCAGGTGGCGGTGCTCGACTGGAGCAGGCTCGTGACGCCGAGCCCCGTCACGAGCGCGCGAAAGCGGTTGCTGAGGCTCGACGCAAGGACGCGGCGCAGGTCCTCGCCGAACACGCGCAGCATGCCGGTGCGCACGATGTGCGTGCCCCAGACGAGCAGGGCGATCGCGGCAAGGAGATTGAGGAGGGGCAGCATCGGTCGGAGCGAACTCCTCAGTTCCAGGGCAGCGAGTAGGTCTTCAGGTTGGTGAAGCTCTTCATCGCCTCCTGGACGCCTTCCTTGTAGCCGAGGCCCGAGTCCTTGATGCCGCCGAAGGGCGTGAGCTCGATGCGGTAGCCCGGCACCTCGCGCACGTTAACGGTGCCGACATGGAGATCGGCGACGAAGCGGGTGATGTGGTCGAGGCGGTTGGTGCAGACGGCCGAAGACAGGCCGTAGGCGGTTCCGTTCGCGAGGTGGATCGCCTCGTCGATGTCGCCGAAGGTGAGGATGGGCGAGACCGGCCCGAAGGTCTCCTCGCGCACCAGCGTCATCTCGGGGCGAACACGGTCGAGCACGGTCGGCGCGTAGAGGGCGCCTTCGCGGCGGTTGCCGACGAGGAGGCGCGCACCCTGGGCGACGGCCTCGTCGACGCGCGACTCGAAGAGGCGCGCCGCGCCTTCGTCGATGACCGTGCCCATGTCGACGCCGGCGTCGCTCGGGTCGCCGTGCCGCCAGGCCTTCGACTTCTCGACCACAAGCTCGGTGAAGCGCGCGGCGACGTCGCGATGGACGAGCATGCGCTTGACGGCCGTGCAGCGCTGCCCCGAGTTCTTGTACGAGCCCTGGACGGCCAGCGACGACGCCTCGTCGAGGTCCGCGTCTTCCATGACGATGATCGGGTCGTTGCCGCCGAGCTCGAGGACGATCCGGCGATAGCCGGCCTTCGCGGCGATCGCCTTGCCGATGGCGACGCCGCCGGTGAACGTGACGAGGTCGACGTGCTCGTTGGTGACGAGCTCGTCGGCGATCTCGCGCGGGTCGCCGGTGACGATCGACAGCATCTCCGGCGGCAGGCCGGCTTCATAGAGCAGGTCGGCGAAGAGCAGCGCCGACAGCGGCACCTTCTCGGACGGCTTGAGCACCATCCGGTTGTTCGTCGCGACCGAGGGCACGACCTTGTGCGCGACCTGGTTCATCGGATGGTTGAACGGCGTGATCGCGGCGATGACGCCCAGGAGCGGACCGCGCTGCGTGAAGACGCGGCGGCGCTTGCCGTGCGGCGTCAGGTCGCAGCTGAAGATCTGGCCGTCGTCCCTCAGGCACTCGTTCGCGCCGAAGACGAGCACGTCGGCGACGCGGCCGCACTCGTAGGTCGAGTCCTTGAGGCAGAGGCCCGACTCGGCGGTGATCAGCCGCGCGATCTCGTCGGCGCGCGATCGCACCAGCTCGGCGGCGCCATGCAGCACCTTGGCGCGCTCGAACCGCGTCAGGCGCGGCTGGTAGGCGTGAGCGATGGCGAATGCACGGCGGACGTCGTCGACGGTCGCCTTCGGCACGCTGCCGACCGCCCGGCCGGTGAACGGATCGAAGACCTCGAAGCTGCGCGTGCCAGCGACCCGCTCGCCCGCGATCCGCATCGCCTCGCGGCGATGTTCGGAAGATTCAGTCGGCATGGTTGAGCGCCAGGTCGAAGGCGTCGAAATTGCGCCAGCGCCGGTGGTCGTCGATGCCGACGGGCGGGCGGTTGACGATCAGCGGCACGCGCTGCTCGGAAACGCCGCCGTGCGAGCGCAGCGGCGCGTCGAGCGCCGAGAGGTCGTGGCGCGAGACCGCGGTGCCGATCACGGTGGAGCGGCCGGAGACGACGATCAGGTCGCCGATGCGGTCGGCCGGCAGCTCGAAGAACGCGGCGGCGTCCTCGCGCGATCGGACCGAGTCGATGCCGTTCAGCGCGGCGATCCTTTTCGCGAGCGCCGTGGCGTCGACGCCGGCGGGCAGGTAGACGGTGGCGAAAGAGCCGAGCGCGCCATGGTGGACGACGTAGGGATCGGTGATCGGCAGGATCACGCGCGCAACCTCTGCGCCCAGCCAGTCGTCGAGCACGTCCTGCAGATAGACGACGTCGGGCCGGGAGTCCATCCTCGTCTTCGCGTTCATGCCGTGGTCGGCGGTGAGGACGATCGTGCAGCCCATCGCGTCGAGCTTGCCGAGGTAGCCGTCCATCATCCGGTAGAAGGCGTCGGCGCCGTCGGTTCCCGGTGCGTGCTTGTGCTGCACGTAGTCGGTGGTCGATAGATACATCACGTCGGGTCGACGCTCGTGCGACATCAGCTCGACGCCGGCCGCGAACACGAACTCCGAGAGCTCGGCGCTGTAGACCGACGGCACCGGCATGCCGACGCGCTCGACCACGTCGGCGATGCCGTTTTCCTCGAGCGTCGCCTCGTCGGCCTTCTCCGCCGAGAAGCAGATGCCCTTCATGCCGTGGCCGAGGAGCTTGCGCAGCTTGTCCTTCGCCGTGATCACGGCGACCGACTGGCCGGCATCGGCCAGCGCGGCGAGGATCGTCGGCGCGCGCAGCCACTTCGGGTCGTTCATCATCACTTCGGTGCCGGTCGCGACGTCGAAGAGGTAGTTGCCGCAGATGCCGTGCACCGAGGGCGGGGCGCCGGTGACGATGGACAGGTTGTTGGGGTTGGTGAAGCTCGGGATGACGCAGTCGGCGACGAGCACCGTGCCGGTGGCGAGCACCTCCTTCATCCAGGGAACGTGGCCATGCGCGACCGCCTGGGCGATGTAGTCCGGCTCGCAGCCGTCGACGCAGACGACCACGGTCGGGCGGTGGGCGAGGGCGTAGCGGCGGCCGTTGACGGTGATCATCGGGTGTCCTTGCGCTGTGCGTCGGCACGATCGGCGGCGAGCGTCTGTCGGTGGTTTCTCATCGTGCGCTCCTTGCTGTCCATGACGTGCTCGTACATCGCACGTCCGGCCGCCTCGCGGTCGCCCGAGGCGATCGCCTTGACGATCTGCCGGTGCTCTCCGACCGACAGGGGCATCAGCACGCCGTCGGCGAGGTTGAAGCGCCGGAAAAGGCTGAGCTCCTTGATCAGCTTGCGGTAGATCGTGGCCAGCTTGCCGTTGCCCGCCATCTCGACGAGCCGGTCGTGGAAGTGCAGGTTGAGGAGGTGATAGCGCTGCGAGTCCTTGGCCTTCACGGCCTGCTCCATCTGATCGACCAGCGCACGCGCTTCCTTCAGGTCGGCGGGCAGGATGGAGCCGGCGAGGCGGCGGCCGACGATCTCGTCCATCGAGGCGCGCAGGTCGAAGATCTCCATCGCCTCCTCGAGCGGCAGGGAGCGGACGAAGACGCCCCGGTTCTTCTCGGTGCGCACGAGCCCGGCTTCGTCGAGCATGCGAAAGGCCTCGCGCAGCGGGCCGCGCGAAACGCCGAGGCGGCCCGCGAGCGCGGTCTCCGTGAGCTTGCTGCCGGGCGCGAGCTCGCCCGACAGGATCATCCGCTCGAGCTCCCCCTGGACGACGCTCGCAAGCGAGCTCGTCTGCAGCAGGGTGATGGTGGGATGCGGGGCGGGCGTGGCCGCGGCGACGGGCATCGGGTCAGTAGACGACATCGAATGGCGATTGTCAACAATCTCCAAAAAACAGTTGACGCGCCTCGACTGCACTGCCTAGACTGCGCCGGCCCGGGCACTGCAAAACGGCAGTCATCGAACTGGCACAGGCTTTGCACGCGGAGCGGCGGTCTCGCCGTTCGGATTCCGACCTCAAACAACTCAGGGGAGATGCGCATGATTCCGGGTTCCATGAAGCTGCTGCTCGCGGCCACCGTCCTCGTCGCCTCGTCGGCCGTGCTGGCGCAGAAGACGCAGCTCACCGTCTACACCGCGCTCGAGACCGACCAGATCAAGGCCTACGAGAGCGGGTTCAACAAGGTCAATCCGAACATCGAGCTCAAGTGGGTGCGCGACTCGACCGGGGTGATCACCGCCAAGCTGCTCGCCGAGAAGGCGAACCCGCAGGCCGACGTGGTGATGGGCGTCGCCGCGTCCAGCCTGGCCCTGCTCGACTCCAACGGCATGCTGGTCGGCTACGCGCCGATCAATCTCGACGCCATCATGTCGACGTACCGCGACAAGAAGAACCCGCCCCACTGGTTCGGAATGGACGTGTGGGGCGCGACGGTCTGCTTCAACACGGTCGAGGCCAAGAAGAAGGGCATCCCCAAGCCCGAGACCTGGAAGGACCTCACGAAGCCGGTCTACAAGGGCCAGATCGTGATGCCGAACCCGGCCTCCTCGGGCACCGGCTACTTCGACGTGGTCGCCTGGCTCACGCTCTGGGGCGACGACAACGGCAAGGGCGGCGGCTGGAAGTACATGGACGCGCTGCACGAGAACATCGCGCAATACACGCACTCTGGCTCGAAGCCCTGCAACATGGCCGCCACCGGCGAGTACGTGGTCGGCATCTCGTTCGAGTACCGCGCCAACAGCAACAAGGCCAAGGGCGCGCCGATCGACCTCGTCTTCCCCAAGGAAGGGCTCGGCTGGGACCTCGAAGCCTTCGGGATCATGAAGACGACGACGAAGATGGACGCCGCCAAGAAGCTCGCCGACTGGGCCTCGAGCAGGGACGCGATGCAGCTCTACGGCAAGAACTTCGCGATCACGGCCCAGCCCGGCGTCGCGGCGCCGCTCGCCAACGTGCCGGCAGACTACGAGAAGCGGCTCGTCAAGCTGGACTTCAAGTCCGCGGCCGACAACCGGGAGCGCATCCTGGCCGAGTGGAACAAGCGCTACGACACCAAGTCCGAGCCGAAGAAGTAGATGGCGCGCCGACCTTCCCGCCGGTCGCCGCGCCCGCCCCTTTCCTGACGCGATGGCGGACTATCTCCGCCTCGAAGGCATCCGCAAGTCCTTCGGCTCGTTCCAGGCGCTGAAGGACGTCGAGTTCACGATCGCCGAAGGCGAGTTCGTCTGCTTCCTCGGCCCGTCGGGCTGCGGCAAGACGACGCTCCTGCGCATCATCGCCGGGCTCGAGACGCAGACCGCCGGGCGGATCGTGCAGGGCGAGCGCGACATCTCGCTCCTGCCGCCGGCCGAGCGCGACTACGGCATCGTCTTCCAGTCGTACGCGCTCTTTCCCAATCTCTCGATCGCCGACAACGTCGCCTACGGGCTCGTCAACCGCAAGGTGGCGAAGGCGACGGCGGTGGCGCGCGTCGAAGAGCTGCTGAAGCTCGTCGGCCTGCCGGGCAGCGGCGCCAAGTTTCCGGCCCAGCTCTCGGGCGGGCAGCAGCAGCGCATCGCCCTGGCGCGCGCGCTCGCGACCTCGCCGGGCCTGCTCCTTCTCGACGAGCCGCTGTCTGCCCTCGACGCGCTCGAGCGTGTGCGCCTGCGCGAGGAGATCCGCTCGCTGCAGCGCAAGCTCAAGGTCACGACGGTGATGGTCACGCACGACCAGGAAGAGGCGCTCTCCGTCGCCGACCGGATCGTCGTCATGAACCACGGCGTGATCGAGCAGGTGGGCACGCCACTGCAGGTGTATCGCGAGCCGGCGACGGCCTTCGTCGCCGACTTCGTCGGCAAGATCAACGTGCTGTCGGGACGGCTCCTGCCGCGCGGCGAGCTGTGCATCGGCGCGCACCGATTTCTCTCTCAGCACGACACCGCGGCCGAGCGCGACGTGAAGATCTACCTCCGCCCCGAGGACGTCCTGGCCCGGCCGATCGCGCCGGGCGAGGCCAACGTGTTCGAAGGCCTGATCGAGAAGATCGAGTTCCTCGGCTCGTACTGCCTGGTGCGCGTCAACGCCGCGGCGATCGCGCCGGAGCCGCTGACGGTCTACCTGTCCCTCAACTTCCTCGCCGAGCAGGCCCTCGAGGTGGGCAGCCGCCTGCCGCTGAAGCTCCTGCCCGAGCGGATGCGCCTCTTCTAGCGGCGCGACCCATGGCGATCGCCCTGCCGTTGCCGGTCGCCCGGGCGCTGCGCCTGCGCGCCCACTGGAGCGAACGCGTCGCCCATCTGGCGCTCTTCGCGATCGTCGTCGCCCTCGTCATCTTCCTCGCGCTGCCGCTGGCGGCGATCCTGACCAAGGCGCTTCAGGACCACGACGGCGCCTTCGTCGGCCTGGCCAACTTCGCAAGCTACCTCGGCACGCCGGCGCTCCTGCAGTCGTTCGTCAACAGCGTCTCGGTCGCTTTCGTCGTCACGCTCGTCACGGTGCCTCTCGCCTTCGTCTTCGCCTATGCGCTGGCGCGCAGCTGCATTCCCGCCAAGGGCTGGTTTCGGACCGTCGCGCTGATCCCACTGCTCGCGCCCTCGCTCCTGTCGGCGATCTCGCTCATCTACTGGTTCGGCAACCAGGGCGTCGCCAAGCGGCTGGTCACCGCGCTCGGCTTCGAGGACATCTACGGCGCGCCCGGGGTCGTCGTCGCCGAGTGCTTCGCCGTCTTCCCGCACGCGCTCATGATCCTGCTGAGCGCGCTCGCGCTCGCGGACGCGCGCCTCTACGAAGCGGCCGACGCGCTCGGCACCTCGACCCGGCGCAAGTTCTGGACGATCACGCTGCCCGGCGCGAAATACGGCCTGATCTCCGCGGCGCTCGTCGCGTTCACTCTCGTCATGACCGACTTCGGCATTCCGAAAGTGATCGGCGGCAACTTCAACATGCTCGCGACCGACGTCTTCAAGCTCGTGATCGGCCAGCAGGACTTCCAGCGCGGCGCCGTCGTCGGCCTGCTGCTGCTGACGCCGGCGGTCCTCACCTTCGGCATCGACTGGCTCGTGCAGCGAAAGCAGACCGCCATGCTGGGCGCGCGCGCCGTGCCCCTTCGGCCGCGGCCCTCGCGCGGCTTCGATGCGCTGATGCTCGGCTACGTCGTGCTGGTCAGCGCCTTCATGCTGGCGATGCTCGGGATGGCGATCTTCGCGTCGTTCGCAACCTACTGGCCGTACAACCTCGCGCCGAGCTGGAAGCACTACATGATGGGGTTCACCGACGCCGAGGTGGGCGACGCGCTGCTCAACAGCTTCAAGCTCGCCGTGGGAACGTCGCTGTTCGGCACGATCGTCGTCTTCGTCGGCGCCTACCTGCTCGAGAAGACGCGCGGCTTCGACGCCGTGCGACCGCTCGTGCGCCTGCTCGCGACGATGCCGATGGCGGTGCCGGGGCTCGTGCTCGGCCTGGGCTACATCTTCTTCTTCAACGCACCCGACAACCCGCTGCATGGCCTTTACCAGACGCTGCCGCTCCTGATCGTCTGCACCATCGTGCACTTCTACACGACCGGCCACCTCACCGCGGTGACGGCCCTGAAGGCGCTCGACGGCGAGTTCGAATCGGTGAGCGCCTCGCTCAAGGTGCCGTTCTTCAAGACCTTCTGGCGGGTGACGCTGCCGATCTGCACGCCGACCCTGATCGATATCGCGCGCTACTTCTTCATCAACGCGATGACCACCATCTCCGCGGTCGTCTTTCTCTATTCGCCCGACACCAAGGTCGCGGCGATCGCGATCCTCAACCTCGACGAGGCCGGCGAGGCCGGCGCATCGGCGGCCTGTGCCGTCCTCATCACGGCCGCATCGACCGTGGTGACCCTGCTTTTCATGGCGCTCGGCGCCTGGGTCGACCGGCGCACGCAGGCCTGGCGGCGAACGGCAGAGCGCTGACGACGCATCGAGCGAAAGTACCTTCACGGAGACCACCCGATGGAACGCGACGCGATCCTCCTCACCCCTGGCCCGCTGACCACGAGCGAGCGCACCCGCCGCGCCATGCTGCGCGACTGGGGCTCGTGGGACACGTCGTTCATCGCCGTCACCACCGAGATCCGCAAGCACCTTCTGGAGATCGTTCACGGCGAGGGATCGCACGTCGTCGTGCCGCTCCAGGGCAGCGGCACCTTCTCGGTCGAGGCCGCCGTGGCGACCGTCGTGCCGAAGGACGGTCATGTCCTCGTCCTCGACAACGGCGCCTACTGCAAGCGCCTCGGCCGGCTCGCCACGCTCATGGGACGCAGGACGACGATCCTCGGCCACGCCGAGGACACCCCGGTGTCCCCGGTCGAGCTCGACGCCGCCTTGCGCAAGGACCCGGGCATCACCCACGTCGGCTTCATCCACTGCGAGACCGGCACCGGCGTGCTCAATCCGCTGCAGGCCGTGTCCGACGTCTGCGCGCGCCACGGCAAGGGCCTGATCGTCGACGCGATGAGCTCGTTCGCGGCGCTGCCGATCGACGCGCGCGAGGTCCGCTTCGACGCGCTCGTCGCCGCCAGCGGAAAGTGCCTGGAAGGCGTGCCGGGGATGGGCTTCGTCTTCGTGCGCAACGAGGTGATGGCCGCGGCCGCGGGCAACTCGCATTCGCTCGCGATGGACCTGCACGACCAGCACGTCTACATGGAGAAGACCGGCCAGTGGCGCTTCACGCCGCCCACCCACGTCGTCGCCGCGCTCGCCGAGGCGATCCGGCAGTTCGTCGAGGAAGGAGGTCAGCCGGCGCGGCTGGCCCGCTACACCGCCAACTGCGAGGCGCTCGTCTCCGGCATGGCTGGGCTCGGCTTCGAGCCCTTCCTCGACCCGCAGATCCAGGCGCCGATCATCCTCACCTTCCACGCCCCAGCCGATCCGCGCTACGAGTTCAAGGCGTTCTACGAGGCGGTCAAGGCGCGCGGCTTCATCCTCTATCCGGGAAAGCTGACGCA
>JBBSBZ010000014.1:0-26725 GCA_038250795.1 Burkholderiales bacterium
CGGCGCCGCTTGTCGTCGAGATCGGCTTCGGCATGGGCGGCACCACCGCGGCCATCGCCGCGGCCGAGCCCGGGCGCAATTTCCTGGGCATCGAGGTCCATCCGCCCGGCGTCGGGGCGCTGCTGCAGCGCATCGAGGCGCAGAAGCTCGCCAACGTGCGCATCCTCCAGCACGACGCCGTCGAGGTGCTCGAGTCGATGATCGCGCCGGCCTCGCTGGCGGCGGTCCACATCTTCTTCCCCGACCCGTGGCACAAGAAGCGGCATCACAAGCGCCGGCTGATCCAGCCCGCGTTCGTCGCCCTGCTGGCGAGCCGCCTCGCGCCCGGCGCGACGCTGCACTGCGCCACCGACTGGCAGCCCTACGCCGAGCAGATGCTCGACGTGCTTTCGAACGAGCCTTCGCTCGAGAACTCGAGCCGCGAGGGCTTCGCGCCCCGCCCGGAGTCGCGGCCGCTCACCAAGTTCGAGCAGCGCGGCCTCGACCGCGGCCATGGCGTCTGGGACCTGATCTTCACGAAGCGCGCCTGAGCGCTCAATCGGCCCAGACGACCAACCCGCTCCACGCCGTCGCCAGTACGACGATGCCGAAGGCGATGCGGTACCAGGCGAACGGCACGAAGGTGTGGGTGGAGATGTAGCGCAGCAGCCAGCGCACGCAGAACCACGCGGCGATGAAGCTGACGACGAAGCCGACGACGAAGAGCGGCAGGTCGGCGGCCGACAGCAGCCGCCGCTCCTTGAAGAGGCTGTAGCCGCCGGCCGCGACGAGCGTCGGGATGGCGAGGAAGAAGCTGAAGTCGGTCGCCGCCTTCCTCGACAGGCCGAGCAGCATCCCGCCGATGATGGTCGCACCCGACCGGCTCGTGCCCGGGATCATGCCCAGGCACTGCACGAAGCCGACCTTGAGGGCGTCGAGCGCCGTCATCTGGTCGACGTCGACGATGCGCGGCGGCGCAGGATGCGCGCGCTTCTCGACCCACAGGATGATCAGCCCGCCAACGATGAAGGCCGACGCCACGACCGGGCCGTTGAAGAGGTAGGCCTTGATCGTCTTGTAGACGAAAAAGCCGATCACCGCCGCCGGCAGGAAGCCGATCGCCACGTTGGCGACGAAGCGCCGGGCGCGCGCGCTGCTGCCGAGCTCGAGCACGGCGGTCGAGAGGCGCTGCCAGTAGACGATGATGACGGCGAGGATCGCGCCGGTCTGGATGGCGATGTCGAACACCTTCGACTTGTCGTCGGTCATGCCGAGCAGCGAGCCGGCGAGGATCAGGTGACCGGTGCTCGAGACGGGCAGGAATTCGGTCAGGCCTTCGACGACGCCCATGACGGCGGCCTTGGCGAGAAGGATGGGGTCCAAGGGCGAAGTCTCCGTCGGCGGGCAAAGCGGACGATCTTAGCGACCGTCCACGGGGCAGGTCACCGGCGGCCGGTCGCCAGCGGCGAGAATGGCGGCCCGACCCGACCCTTTGCCCCCGATCGACCGCCATGAACATCGAGCAAGCCCGCTTCAACATGATCGAGCAGCAGATCCGCACCTGGGAGGTGCTCGATCAGAACGTCCTGTCGCTGCTGTCGATCGTCAAGCGCGAGGACTTCGTGCCGCCCGCCTATCGCTCGATGGCCTTCGTCGACACCCAGGTGCCGCTGCCCTGCGGCCAGTCGATGCTCGAGCCCAAGGTCGAGGCCCGGCTGCTCCAGGAGCTCGCCGTGCATCGGCACGAGCGCGTCCTCGAGATCGGTGCGGGCTCGGGCTACATGGCTGCCCTGCTCGCCCACAAGGCCCAGCACGTGACGACGCTGGAGATGCATCCCGAGCTGGCCCGGCTCGCTGCCGCGAACCTGAAGAAGGCCTGGGTCCTCAATGCCTCCGTCGTCGAGGCCGATGCCTCGGTCGCCCTGCCGGTCGACGGGCCGTTCGACGTGATCGTGCTCTCGGGCTCGGTCGCGGAGCTGCCACGCGCCCTGCTCGCCCAGCTCAAGCCGGGCGGGCGCCTCGTCGCCGTCGTCGGCCAGCTGCCGATCATGCGCGCGGAGCTCGTCACCCGCGGCCAGGAGGCCGGGCACGCGACGGTCGAGCTGTTCGACACCGTGGCACCTCGCCTCGCGGGCTTCGGCGAGCCGAGCCGCTTCACGTTCTGAGCGGCCCGAGGCGGCGATGCAGCAACTTTCGGCGCCGGCGGCGCTCGCCCTGGCCTCGGCCAGCGCCGGCGAGCCGCTCCCGGTCGTGTACCTCGACGTGCGCGAGCCCTGGGAAATCGCCACCGCGTCGCTCTCGGCGCCGGGCGCGCGGCTGGTCTGCATGCCGATGCGCGAGGTTCCGGCCCGGCTGGCCGAGCTCGATCCGGCGCAGCCTGTCGTCTGTATCTGTCATCACGGCGCCCGCAGCGCGCAGGTCGTCGCATTCCTGGAGCGTTCGGGATTCGAGTCCGTCTATAACCTCGCCGGCGGCATCGACGCCTGGTCGCAGGACGTCGACCCCGAGGTCGCACGCTACTAGCGGCGGCGCCACGACAACGAATTCGGGAAGGGACGACATGCCAGTGGAGAGCGAGGGCCGAGCATCCGGAGGCTGCCGGGGTCGGATGGGTCGGGCGACGCCGCTGGCACTGGCGGCGCTCGTCGCGGCGATCGCGGCGATGTCGTTGCCGCAGCCGGCGCGCGCGCAGTCGCTGCTCGAGCTCTACGAGGCCGCCCACCGCTACGACGCGACCTACCTCTCGGCGCGCGCCCTCGCCGACTCGGCACCCTACCGGGTCGAGCAGTCGAAGGCGCTGATGCGGCCGAACGCGACGCTCTCGGGCAGCAGCGCGCGCGGCCAGAACGTGCCGACCGTCGGCAGCAACTACGGCAGCAACACGATCGCTGCGACGCTCGCCGGCCGCCAGCCGCTCTTCAACCGCGCCAATCAGGCGACCATCGCGCAGGCCGAGCGCAGCCTCGAGTCGTCCCTCGCCGACCTCGACACCGCCGAGCAGGACCTGATGCTGCGCGTCAGCCAGGCCTATTTCGACGTCCTCGGCGCCCAGGACACGCTGCAGACGACGCGCGCCAACAAGGCCGCGATCTCCGAGCAGCTCGCCTCGGCCAAGCGCAATTTCGAGGTCGGCACGGCGACGATCACCGACACGCGCGAAGCGCAGGCGCGCTTCGATCTCGCGACCGCGCAGGAGATCGCCGCCGACAACGATCTCGTCATCAAGCGGATCGCCCTCGACCAGCTGGTCGGCCGCAGCGACGTCCAGCCCCTTCCCCTCGGCGTGCCGATCACGCTGCCCGCCACGGCGGCCACGCCCGTCGACCAGCTCGTCAGCCGTGCCGCCGAGGAGCACCCCGCGGTGCGCCGCGCGCAGGTTGCCTACGACGTCGCCCAGCTCGAGACCGAGAAGGCGCGGGCGCAGGCGCTGCCGACGATCGACGCCGTCGCCTCGCTGCAGAGCGGACACGGCACCGTCGCCTACGGCGTCACCGGTTTCAACACCGGCGCGAGCGTCGGCGTGCAGATCAACCTGCCGCTCTACACGGGCGGGTCGGTGCAGAACCGCATCAAGGAGACGATCGTCCTCGAGGATCGCGCTCGCAACGACCTCGAGGCGGCGCGCCGGGCCGTGATCCAGACGACGCGACAGGCGTACTACACGCTGCAGTCGGGCTCGGCGCAGGTGAAGGCACTCGAAGCCGCCGAAGCCTCGAGCCAGCTCGCCCTCGAGGCGACGCAGCTCGGCTATCGCGTCGGCGTGCGCGTCAACGTCGACGTCCTCAATGCCCAGAGCCAGCTCTACCAGACCCGGCGCGATCTCGCCCGGGCGCGCTACGACGTGCTCCTCGGCACGCTGCGGCTGCGCCAGGCGGCGGGTCGCCTGACGCCGAGCGACATCCTTGCCATCGATCGTCTGCTCGTGAGGTAGGAGCGGATGTCGCCCTGACAGGGCTGCTCCTTCCCCGCTTCGCTCCCCTTCCTCCGAGAGGAAGGGGCGGGCTCCTTCGGAGCCCCTTGTCCGGGGCCGTTCGGTTCGTCGAGTACGGCGCGAGGCCGAACACTTCTTGACGCGCCGCACACGGCGGCTTGACGAGGCGCGCGGACAATGACGGCCATCGGAGCACGCATGGTCATGTCTTCCTCGCTGCAGGTCGCGCTTGCGGCGCACCGGTTCGGTCTCGGCGAAGCCGATCTCGCGATCGTCGGTGGTGATGCGCCCGGCTGGCTCGCGGCCCAGATCGGCCCGGCGGATGCGCCGCGCGGCACGGGTCTTCTCGACACGAAAGGCGCGCTCCAGCATGTCGCCGCCGAGCGCGAGCTGCGCCGCCAGGCCAGGAATCCGCCGCCCGGCACGACCGCCCAGCAGCTCATCGCCGGCCACTACCGCGAAGTCATCGCCGCCGACGCGCGCTCGCGCCTGTCAACCGCCGCCGCCACGACGCGCCCGTTCGCCGAGCGGCTGCAGATGTTCTGGACCAACCACTTCTCGCTCTCGCTCCTGAAGGGCAGCACGCGCGGCCTGATCGGCGCGTTCGAGCGCGATGCCATCCGGCCGAACATCGCCGGCCGCTTCGAAACGCTGCTCCTCGCGTCGACGACCCACCCGGCAATGCTGCGCTACCTCGACAACGCGCAGTCGGCCGGGCCGCACTCGCGCATCGTCGCGCTCGCGGCGCGGCGCGCGGCTCGGCGCGACGAAACTGCCCGGGTCACCGGCATCAACGAGAACCTCGCCCGCGAAGTCCTGGAGCTGCACACGCTCGGCGCCGAGAGCGCCCGCGCCGGCGTCTACACGCAGGCCGACGTCACCGCCTTCGCCGCAGTGCTGAGCGGCTGGCGCGTCGGCCAGGACGGCATCGTCGACGGCGAGCCCTTCGACCCGAACTGGCACGAGCCGGGCGTCAAGACCGTGCTCGGGCGGCGCTATGGCGAAGGTCCGCAGGCGCTGCATGCGGTGCTGCGCGACCTCGCGGCGCATCCGGCGACGGCGCGCTTCGTCGCGACCAAGCTGGCTCGCCACTTCGTCGCCGACGAGCCGCCGCCGGCCCTGGTCGACCGCCTGGCCGCCACCTACCTGCGCAGCGACGGCCGACTCGCCGACGTCTACCGCGAGCTGATCGGCGACGACAGAGCCTGGGCGGCAGCGCCGGCCAAGCTCAAGACCCCCGAGGAATTCGTCGTCTCGACGGCGCGCGTCCTCGGCAGCGGCGAACGCATGTTCGACGCCGCGCCGAACGGTGGGCCCGGCTTCGCGGCGCAGTCGATCGCCGGCCTCGGCCAGCGCGTCCAGGCGCCGCCCTCGCCCGCCGGCTGGAGCGACCGGGCCGAGGACTGGCTCGGCCCCGACGCCGTCTGGAAACGGGTCGAGTGGGCGAGCCGCATCTGTGCCCGCGCCGGTCGCGGCATCGACGCGCGCCGGCTCGCCGCAAGCAGTCTGGGGCCCCTGCTCGGCGACGAGACCGCGCGCCAGATCGAGAGCGCGAGCGACGGCCCGCAGGCGCTTGCGCTGCTGCTGCTCGCGCCCGAATTCCAGCGCCGCTGAAGGAATCGCCATGACACGTTCGCGCGAAAACCCCTCGCTCCTGTCGCGCCGCCGCTTCGTCGCCGGCACCACACTCGCCGGCGCCCTCGCCGGCACCTCGTCGCTGTCGTTCGCGGGCAGCGGCGGGCTCGCCGGCAACCGCTTCGTGATGGTCGTCCTGCGCGGCGGCATGGACGGCCTCGGCGCCGTGCCGGCGATCGGCGATCCCGACTTCGCGCCGGCGCGTGGCCCGCTCGCGCAGTACGGCACGGCGCCGCTCGCGCTCGACTCGACTTTCGCCCTGCATCCGCAGCTCGTCGAAGTGCAGGCGATGTACGGGCGCGGCGAGGCGGCGGTGCTTCATGCCGTCGGCCTCGCCTATCGGGAGCGCTCGCATTTCGACGCGCAGCAGGTGCTCGAGAGCGGCGGCACACGGCCCTACGAGCTCTCGACCGGCTGGCTCGGAAGAGCGCTCGCCGCGAGCGGCAGCAAGGGCATCGCCCTCGACACCTCGGTGCCGCTCGTGCTGCGCGGCAGTGCGGCGGTCGACACCTGGGCGCCGTCGACGCTGCCCGATCCGTCGGCCGAGCTGGTGGCCCGGCTCGCGCGGATGTACGCCGGAGATCCCGCACTCGCCGGCGCGCTCGAGAGAGCGCGCGCGCTTCACCTCGACGGTCCGCGGGCGCAGGACGCCGCGACGATGAACGACGGCATGTCGGCCGCGATGGCGCCGGGCGCTGCCCGTCCCGGCAGCTTCGTCGTCCTCTCCCGGCGCGCCGCCGAATTCCTGAGCCAGCCGGTCGGCCCGCAGGCGGCGGTGCTCGAGCTCGGCGGCTGGGACACGCACGCCAATCAGACCAATCCGAACGGCGCCCTCGCCAACGCCTTGCACCAGCTCGACGCCGGCCTCGCAGCGCTTCGCCTCGGCCTCGTCCAGGGCGACGCCTGGGGCCGCACCGTGATCGTCGTCGCGAGCGAGTTCGGGCGCGAGGTCGCGGTCAATGGCACGCTCGGCACCGACCACGGCACGGGCGGCGCGGCCTTCGTGCTCGGCGGCGCGGTGCGCGGCGGCCGCGTTGTCGCCGACTGGCCAGGGCTGGCGAAGGGCAAGCGCTTCGAGGGCCGCGACCTGCGCACGACCACCGACCTGCGGGCCGTCCTGAAAGGCGTGCTGTCGGATCACCTTCGCGTCGCGTCGCGCACCCTGGATCGCGACGTGTTCCCGGCGAGCGAGAGCGTCAGGCCGCTGTCGCTCCTGCGCGCCTGACGAGCGCGGCGACGAGCGCGGCGCTGCGCCCGGCGGCGCCCTGGTGCGACGCGGAGAATACGAGCGCCGCCGCGGCCTGTCGCGCGAGGGCCTCGCTGCCGAGCTCGGCGACCGCGACCTCGACGCCTTCGTCGATCGAGCCGACCCGCACCGATGCGCCGGCCGCGAGCGAGAGCGCCGACGCGTCGGCGAAGTTGAAGGTGTGCGGCCCCATCACGACCGGACAGCCGCAGGCCGCCGCCTCGATCAGGTTCTGCCCGCCGAGCGGCAGGAAGCTGCCGCCGAGCAGGGCGACGTCGGCGAGCGCGTAGTAGGCGGGCATCTCCATCATCGAGTCGCCGAGCCAGACGTCGGCCGACGCCGCCTCCCGCGGCGGGCTCGACTCCCACGCGCTGCGCCGGGACAGCGAGAGGCCCGACGACGCCACGAGCGCGGCGACGGCATCGAAGCGCTGCGGATGGCGCGGCACGATCGCGAGCAGCGGCCGAGGCTCGGCGACGGAGTGCCATGCGTCGAGCAGCAACGCTTCCTCGCCTTCGCGCGTGATGGCGGCGAGCACCACCGGTCGCGCCGCGAGCTCCTTCCAGCGCCGGCCGAGCGACAGCAGCGCCGCATCGGGCGTGAGGTCGAACTTCAGGTTGCCGACGATGCGCACGTCGTCCGCGCCCGCATCGCGCAGGCGAGCGGCGTCGGCGTCGGACTGGGCGAGCACGAGCGCCAGGCTCGCGAACGCCGGCCGCATGACGAGGTCGACGCGCTGGCCGCGGCGCCGGCTGCGCTCGCTCAGACGCGCGTTCGCGAGCACGACGGACAGGCCGCTCGCACGCGCTTCGGCAAGCAGGTTCGGCCAGATCTCGGTCTCCATCAGCACGCCGGCGCAGGGACGGAAGTGGCTCAGGAAGCGCCGCACGGCACCGGGCGTGTCGAACGGCAGCCAGGCCTGCTCGTCGCCGTCGCGCAAGATCTCGCGGGCAGCGGCTCGACCGGTGGCCGTGACGCTCGTGAGGACGATGCGCTGGCCCGGCAGGGCCTTGCGCAGCGCCTCGATCAGCGCGCCGGCAGCACGCGTCTCGCCGAGCGAAACGGCGTGGACCCAGAGCGCGCCGCCGGTCGACGGCGATCGATACCGACCGAAGCGCTCGCCGAGATGCTCGGCATAGAGCGGCTCGCGCCGGCCACGTCCCAGGACACGCAGCGCATAGAGCGGTGCCGCGAGGCGCAGCACCGTGGAATACGCGAGCCGTGCCGCGCGGGCGCCGACGCGCTCGCTCATCACGACGGGGCCGCGCCGCGGGCGACGGCGGCACGTCCGACCTCGCGCGCCGTCGCATGCCACGCCGACCAGACGGTCTCGACGTCGGGCGTCGGCCGGCCTTCCACCGACACCTGATGCGATGCCCCGTGGCGCGGCTGCGGCCCGGTGCGCCAGGCGGTCGGGAAGTTGTAGATCTGGACGTGGCGCAAACCGAGCGCGGTCGCGATGTGGCTCGGCCCGCTGTCGACGCCGACGACCGCATCGGCCGTCGACAGGCGATCGACGAATGCGCCGATGTCCATCGCCGGCCAGACGGCAGCGCCCGGCCCGAGCGCGGCGGCGATGCGAATCGCGCGCTCGCGCTCGGCCTCGCCCGCCTGCGGCAGCGCGATCGTCCAGCCTTCGGCCGCGAGGCGCCGGCCCAGCTCGATCCAGTTCGCCTCGGGCCAGAGCTTGTCGGCGCGCGAAGTGCCGTGGATGAAGACGACGGTGGGCGTACCGCCGCCTTCCGGCTTGCGGGTCGCGAGGCCGAGCCCGGACGACGGCATCGCGGCATTTGTCGCATCGAGCGATCGCGCGACCAGCTCACGCGCCCGGTCGAGCGCGTGACTGTGCGGCTCGACCCGGATCGCATGCGTCGCGAGAACGCGGGTCGGCCACTCGTGGCTCGCACCCTCGGTGCGGTTGGCGAGCGCGTAGGTGGGGCCGCGCGCCAGCCGTGCGATGAGGGCCGACTTGGTGAGACCCTGAAGATCGAAGACGGCGTCGTAGCTCTCGCGGCGCAGGCGGGCGACGAACGCGCGCGCCTCGGCCCGCACGGCTCGCCGCCACCAGCCGGCACGCGTCCAGCGGCGCAGGTCGCAGTCGATCACCTCGGCGATGCCGGCCACCCGCCGCAGCAAGGGCGCGAACGCCGGCTCGACGACCCAGTCGACGACGGCATCGGGCCGCGCCGCATGGATGTCGGCGACGACCGGCAGCGTGTGCACGACGTCCCCGAGCGAGGAGAGCTTGACGATCAGGATGCGCACCGGGCCGGCTCCGCTGGGGCGCGACGCGCTCGGCTCAATGCGCAGCCGCCTGGACCTTCGCGTCGGGCTTGACGGCGCGCAGCGCAGCCATGCAGTCGGCCTCGATCCGCGCCAGCGACTCCGCGCTCGTGCCCTCGAAGCGGAGCACGAGCACCGGCGTCGTGTTGGACGCCCGGACCAGGCCGAAGCCGTCGTCGTACTCGACCCGCACGCCGTCGATGGTGACGATCTCGCGCGCGCCCGGGAACTTCGCCTCGGCGCGCAGGCGCTCGACGACCTTCGCCGGCTCGCCTTCGGCGCACGCGACGTTCAGCTCGGGCGTCGAGAAGCTCGTCGGCAGCGCGTTCAGCACCGCGCTCGGATCGGCGCTCGCGCTCAGGATCTCGAGCAGGCGCGCCGCCGTGTAGGTGGCATCGTCGAAGCCGTACCAGCGCTCGCCGAAGAAGATGTGGCCGCTCATCTCGCCGGCGAGCGGCGCACCCAGCTCCTTCATCTTGGCCTTGACCAGCGAGTGGCCGGTCTTCCACATCAGCGGCTCGCCGCCGGCAGCGCGGATCAGGGGCGCGAGCCGCTGCGAGCACTTCACGTCGAAGAGGATGGTCGCGCCGCGGTTGCGCTTCAGCACGTCGCGCGCGAACAGCATCAGCTGGCGGTCGGGGTAGATGATGGCGCCGTCCTTCGTGACGACGCCGAGGCGGTCGCCGTCGCCGTCGAAGGCCAGGCCGAGCTCGGCGTCGCCCGACCGCACGACGCGCGCCAGCTCGGCGAGGTTCTCGGGCTTGCTCGGATCGGGATGGTGGTTCGGGAAGTCGCCGTCGACCTCCGAGTACATCTCGTGCACGGTGCAGCCGAGGGCGCGCAGGATGCCGGGCGCCGAGGCGCCGGGGATGCCGTTGCCGGAATCGACGGCGATGGTCATCGGCCGCGCGAGCCGGCAGTCGCCGACGATGCGGGCGCTGTATTCGGGAAGGATGTCCATCGGCGCACGGCGGCCGCGGCCCAGCACGTAGTCTTCGCGCTCGATGCGCCGGCGCAGCTGCTGGATCTCCTCGCCATGGATCGCGCGGCCCGCCAGGACCATCTTGAAGCCGTTGTAGTCCTTCGGGTTGTGGCTGCCCGTCACCTGCACGCCGCTCGAGCAGCCGTGCTTCGCGCGCGTCGCGGCGACGTAGTAGAGCATCGGCGTCGTCACCGCGCCGAGGTCGACGACGTCGAGCCCGGTCGAGACGAGTCCGCGGATCAGCGCGTCCGACAGCGCCGGCCCGGAATGGCGGCCGTCGCGCCCGACCGCGACGGCGCGCTCGCCGGCGGCCTGCGCGGCCGTGCCGAAGGCGCGGCCGAGATGTTCGGCGAACGCCGCGTCGATGGTCGAGCCGACGATGCCGCGGATGTCGTAGGCCTTGAAGACCGAACCGTTGACGTGCATGGGGTAGCCGAGGCCAGAGTGGCGGCGATTGTAGGGAGGCCCTCCTCGCTCAAGTCTTCGGGCCGGGTGTCGATACGCCGAAGGAGACCTCGAAGCGAGAACCGACGTGCCGAACCCCCGACTCCGGTCGCCCCGTACCTTCGTGGCGATCGCCGCCCTCGCCGCCGTCGCCTCCGGCTGCTCCAGGAAGGAACCGCCGGCCGCGCCGGCCAGGCCGCCGGCCGCGGAAGTCCGCTCGCGAGGCCCTTCCGGCGCGACCCACGAGCGGCGCGCATACACCGACATGCCGACCGGCCCGATCACCGGCCGCGAGACGAGCACGACGACGGCGCATTCGATCGAGGCCGAGGCCCTGCGTGGCGGCCCGCACGGCGAGGCGCGCGTGTTCGAGAACGCGCAGGAGCAGGCCGAGCTCGCGCGCGGGTCGTCGCCGAAGTACATGAACGGCCAGTTCCGCTACTACCTGGCCGGCGTCTCGTTCGTCCAGCAGGACGGACCGTGCCGCTCGCCGCAGCTCGCCGTCCGCCTGGCGGTCGAGAACCTGCACGGCAATCCGACGGCGGCGATCCGCGGCCGGATCACCTTCGCGCGCTCGGCCGGTGTCGAGGGCGGGTCGCAGCTCACCGAGACCGTCGCCGTGCCCTACGGCATCGACATCGTCGGGCCGTTCTCCGACCAGCGCGGCGGCATCCGATACGTCACCGCGCACGTCGACCATGTCGACGCCTTCCTCGACCCGAAGCGCTGGGCCGAGATCGCGTCGGTCGACCCGGCGCGGCTGAAGGTGTGGTTCACGCCCGAGGCCTTCTACTACCCCGACGGCAACCAGTATTCGACGCGGACCGGCCTCGCGCCCGCGTCGCGCGATCCCGTGACCTGCGGCGGCGGCGAAGGATCGGCCCGGGCGATCCCGCACTGACGACTCGATGCGGCTCGACCCGTCGGCGCCGCGTCCCCGCCGTTCGTCGCACCCGGCGTCGAATCGGCCGACTGTCTCCCATCGAGACGGACCGGCTCCTTACACTGATCCGCATGGGAACGAGGGAGATGCTGCGCCAGTCCTGGCGCGCCTGGATCAATCGCGGCGCACCGCGGGTCGGGCCCTGGTGGATCGATCACGTCTGGACCGCCCTGTTCTCGCTCGCGGTCGCCCTCGGCTTCTCGATCCTGTTCTCCGACGGCCGCGGCCGCCACATGGTGACCAGCTGGGGTGCCTGGTACCTGGCCAACGCCGTCCTCAGCCTGACCATCGGCTTCTCGATCACGACGGCCTTTCGCCTGGCCGAGAGGCTCGTCGGCAAGCGGCGCCTGCAGGCGTCCGCGCCGTGGCAGCGCTCGATCTATTTCGCGGTCGTGCCCATGACAGGCGTTGCGATCGGCTGGCCGCTCGGCATGTGGTGGGCCTTCGACGCCGACGTGCGCGACTTCTTTCCGCTCGACCGGCCGGCCCTCTTCACGAGCACCGTGCTGGTGATGCTGCTCATCAGCGCCATGTTCCAGCTCTTCTTTCGCAGCGCCTCGCTCAAGATCCAGGCCGAGAACCGGGCCGCCGAGGCGCAGCTCAGGCTGCTGCAGGCGCAGATCGAGCCCCACTTCCTCTTCAACACGCTGGCCAACGTCGTCTCGCTGATGGAAGTGGACGCGCCCCGTGCGAAGTCGATGCTCGAGGCCTTCGTCGACTACCTGCGCGCGTCGCTGTCGGGGCTCGGCCACGGCATGCACACGCTCGGCGACGAGATCGATCTCGTCGAGGCCTACATGAAGATCATCAAGATCAGGATGGAAGACCGGCTCGACTATGCGATCGACGTGCCCGAGGTGCTGCGCGCCCTGCCCCTGCCCCCGCTCACCCTGCAGCCGCTGGTCGAGAACGCGATCGTCCACGGCCTCGAGCCGCGGATCGAGGGCGGGCGCGTGCGGGTCGGTGCGCACCGCGCCGGCGGCCGGCTCGTGATCGCCGTCGACGACGACGGTGCCGGCCTGGCCGCGAGCATGGCGACGAGCGCAGGCCGCCGCAGTGCTGGCGCGGGCACGGCCCTCGCCAACATCCGCCAGCGGCTCGTCCAGACCTACGGCAGCGGCGCCAGCCTCGAGCTCGCAGCGACTGCGCCGCGCGGCGTGCGCGCCTGCCTGTCGCTGCCGGTCGCGTCGTGACCCCGGCCATGCCCACCGCCCTCGTCGCCGACGACGAGCCGCACCTCGCGGCCTACCTCGTCGACCTGCTCGCCCGCGCCTGGCCCGAGCTCGCAATCGTCCATGTCGCGCGAAACGGCGTCGAGGCGGCCGAGCGCATCGCCGCGCTGGCGCCCGACTTCGCCTTTCTCGACATCCGGATGCCCGGGCTCACGGGGCTGGAGGTCGCGCAGGGCATCGAAGGCGACACCCGGGTGGTGTTCGTGACCGCCTACGACGAGTTCGCCGTCGCCGCGTTCGAGCAGCAGGCCGTCGACTACGTGCTGAAGCCGGTGAACGTCGACCGACTGGCGCGCACCGTCGAGCGTCTGAAGCGCCAGCTCGCGCCGACGGCGACGCCGTCGCAAGACGCGCGCCTTGCAACCGTGCTGCAGCGCCTCATCGCCGCGGCGCCGGCGGCCGCCGCACCGGCGCGGCTGCGCTACGTGCGCGCGAGCCAGGGCGACCTCACCCACCAGGTCGACGTCGCCGACGTCCTTTTCTTCCACGCCGACGACAAGTACACGTGCGTGCGCACGGCCGGCGGCGAGTACCTGATCCGCACGCCGATCGCCGAGCTCGCCGGAGCGCTCGATCCGGAGCGCTTCGCGCAGGTCCACCGGTCGACGATCGTCAACCTCGACCACCTCGCCGGCACGCGGCGCGACGAGGCGAGCCGGCTCTTCGTGCGCGTCCGCGGCCATGCCGGCGAGCTGCCGGTGAGCCGCGCCTATGTCCACCTCTTCAAGGCGATGTAAGAGACACCTATCATCGAGGGTTCGCCAGCGCGTCGCCGCGCAAACCACTTCCGGAAACATTCATGCCGATCCGCACCGCAACCGTCTCCCGCCAGCTCCAGAAGAATGGCGCCCGGCTCCACCTGGCCGTGACGAGCCAGGCCCACAGCGCGAGCGGCACGGCCGCCAAGCCCTCCGAGCCGGTGCAGGCACTGCTCGACGAGCGCCGGGCGCTCAAGGAAGAGCGCGCTGCGCGAGCGGCCCGGGCGAAGGCGCCCAAGGTCAAGGCGGTGCGCGTGGTGAAGGAACCGAAGGCGCCCAAGGCCCCAAAGGCCCCCAAGGCGGCGAAGGAGCCGAAGGCCGAGAAGGTCGCCAGCGGCAAGAAGGTGTCGAGCGCCGACAAGAAGGCGAAGAAGGCCGAGAACCTGGAAGCGGCGAAGAAGGCCGACCGGAAGTCGGCTTCCAAGACCTGACCTTCGCGGCGCCTCAGTGCGCCGTGCGGAGCCGGGCCGCCAGCCAGCGGCAGGTCGGGCTCGCCGCATCCTCGAAGCCGTCGGTCGCGCTGAAGTGGTTGGCGCCGGGCTGCGCCAGCATCTCGGACGGGTTGCCGGCCGCACGCCACGCCTCGTGAAAGCTGGTCGACTGGCGCGCGAACTCGGCGCTCTCGTCGCCGCCCCAGGTGACGAGCAGCGGGGTCGCGCACGGCCGCACCGCGAAGAGCGGCGAGTTGCGGGCGACGATGCCGTCGTCGAGGCGGATCGCGGGCTGCAGGTAGCTGTGGCGCAGCGGCTCGAGGTCGTAGATGCCGCTCACGAGCACGGCCGCGGCGAGGGGGTCGCGCGCGAGACCGTAGTCCTCGTCCCAGCGCGCCTGGAGGCACATCGCCGTGAGATGGCCGCCGGCCGAATGGCCGCCGACGGCGACTCGCGACGGATCGCCGCCGTGATCGTCGATGTGGCGAAGCGTCCAGGCGACGGCGGCACGGCACTGGCGCGTGATCTCGTCGATCGTCACCTTCGGGCAGAGCGAGTAGTTGACGACCACCGTCGTGATCCCCGAGGCCTGCAGGCCGGTCGCGACGCAGCTGAAGTCCTTCGACGAGAAGGCGCGCCAGTAGCCGCCGTGGATGAACACGAAGACCGGCGCGTTCGGCGCGTCGGCGGGGAAGATGTCGAGCGTCTCGTCGAGCGTCGGGCCGTAGGAGACGTCGAACTCGCCGCGCAGCCGCTCGCGTGCAGCCCGGCTTCGCTCGGCGTAGCCGCGCAGGTAGGCGCCGGCATCGGCGACCGCCGCGCCGGCGTTGTACTGGGCGTCGATCTCGGCGCTGGTGGCGAACTCGCGATAGAGCCGTTGGGCGGTCATGGCGAGAAGTCTACGGGCGGGCTCACGTCCTCGACCGGCAGCGCCTAGACTTTGGACCGCACCGCCGGCGTTGGCCGGCTCATCACACCGAGGTTTCCCGTCATGGATGTCAACGCCCTGGTCGAGCCCGACCGCGTTCACAAGACCGTCTACACCGATCCGCAGATCTTCGATCTGGAGATGGAGCACATCTGGGAGCGCATCTGGGTCTACTGCGGCCACGAGTCGCAAGTGCCTTCGCCGGGCGACTACTACGCGGTGACGATCGGGCGCCAGCCGATGATCATGATCCGCCAGCCCGACGACAGCGTGCAGGTGCTCTACAACCGCTGCCCGCACCGCGGCGTGCAGATCGTCGGCAACCTCAAGGGCAACACCGGCAGCGCGTTCGTCTGCTCCTACCACGCGTGGAGCTTTCACCTCGACGGCAGCGTGCGCGCGATTCCGCTCGCCAAGGGCTACGAAGGCACGCGGATGACCAAGGACAACCCCGACTGCGGCATGAAGCGCGCGGCGCGGGTGGCGAGCTACCGCGGCTTCGTCTTCGCGAGCCTGGTCGACGAGGGCCCGACGCTCGACGAGTTCCTCGGCGAGGCCAAGATCGCCTTCGACGACATGTGCGACCGCTCGCCGGTCGGCGAGGTCGAGGTCGTGCCCTACTGCCATCGCGTGATGCAGCACTCGAACTGGAAGTTCTTCATGGAGAACCAGCTCGACGCGCTGCACCCGTCGGTGACGCACCAGTCGACCGGCATCTCCGCCGGCCGGGTGGAGAAGCGCCTGAAGGCCGAGAGCGGATCGGCGCCGCTCTACTACCACTACCTCTCGACGTTCGCGTCGAGCTTCGAGCAGTGGGACGCCGTGCAGACGATCAACTTCCCGCACGGCCACGGCATCCTGAAGGCCTACATGGGTCTGCGCCCGCGCGATCCGGACACGCTCGAGTACGAGGCGCTCCTGAAGGACGCCTACGGCGAGGCGAAGACGGAGGAGTACCTCTCGCGCAGCATCCACCACGTGCTCGTGTATCCCTACCTGTCGGTGCAGTCGCCGCTGCAACAGCTGCGCTGCCTGCGTCCGGTCGCGGCCGACAAGACGATGTCCGAGATCTGGCATTTCCGCCTGAAGGGCGCGCCCGAGGCGATCTACAAGCGAAGCCTCTGGTACTACAACCTCGTCAATTCGCCGGCCACGATGATCAACGCCGACGACCTCGAGAACTGGACCAAGGGCCAGTGGGGCCTGGCCTCCAAGGGCGGCGACTGGGTGAGCTTTCACCGCTACTTCGGCGACGACCGCGAGGAGAACGGCGTCACGTACTCCAACCACGGCACGTCGGAGGCGGTGATGAGGAACCAGTTCAAGGCCTGGGCGCGCTACCTCGAAGGAGCGACGGCATGAGCGCGAAGGCATCGATCCCGAGCGCCGGGCCGGACTTCGAGCACTTGCTCGCGCAGGATGTGGTGATCGAAGCCGGCGAAGGCACGGCGAGCACCGGTGCGCAACGCGTCGCGCCCGATCATTCGCCGCGCGCGCCGCAGGCGAAGGCCGGCGCCGCGATGCTCGAGCCGCCGGCGGCCGGGCTCGTCGCCGCATCGGCCGGCGCCGACGTGCAGCGCGAGGTCGAGCAGTTCCTCTACCGCCAGGCGGAGCTCCTCGACGGCAAGCACTGGCAGGCGTTCATCGACCTGTTCGCCGCCGACGGCGTCTACTGGATGCCGGTCGCCCCCGAGCAGACGGAGTGGGAGGGCTCGCCCTCGATCTTCGCCGAGGACCGCCTGATGATGGAGATCCGCAAAGGCCGCGTCTCGCACCCGAACGCCTGGTCGCAGGCGCCGATGTGGGAGACCAGCCATCTCGTCAGCCACGTGGCGCTCGAATCGGTGACCGAGGAAGAGATCCGCGTCCGCTCGCGCTTCCACATGATGGAGCTGCGGCGCGACACGGTGCGCCACTTCGGCGGCAGCTACCGGCACACGCTCGTGCGCGACGGCGGCGCGCTCAGGATCAAGCTCCAGCGCGTCGACCTCTTCAACTCGCAGGCGCCGTTCGACTACGTCCTGCAGATCTGGGTCTAGTCCGATTCCTTCTTCCGCGAGATTCCCGACTCCCGCATTCGGCGCAGTCGTCGTCGCGGGCTTGCTCGCGCTCGGCCTCGGCCTGGCGCAGGACGGCACGGCCGCGTCGACCACGCGAAAGGCCCGGCCGGCACGACTCTCCGCGCCGCCGCCACCGCTTTCGCCATTGACGGCGGACGAATTGCCGCTCGCCGTCGATGCGATCCTGAGCCGCTCGGGGCTGCCGCGCAGCGCCTTCGCGATCGACGCCCGGCCGGTCGATCGCGACGAGGCACCGCCGCTCATTGCCCTGAACGCCGACCGGCCGTACCTGCTCGCGTCGACCACCAAGCTGGTCACGACGATGGCCGCCCTCGACCTGCTCGGCCCCGACCATCGCTGGGTGACGATCGCGCAGTCGACCGGCCCGCTCGGCGGCGGCCGCCTCGCCGGCGATCTCGTCCTCACCGGCGGACCGGTCGGCCTCACGCTGGGCGAGCTGAGCCGCTGGTTCGCGCAGATGCATGCACAGGGCCTGCGCTCGGTCGCCGGCAACATCGTCCTCGACGACTTCACGCTGCTCCACGAGCACGACCCGAAGCAGGTCGCGACGACCGCGCAGGAGAGCGAGGCGCCGCCCCTGCCGGTCGCGCCCTCGCCCGGCGCGCGGGTCTACAACAACGGCAACCTTCTCGTCACGGTTCGACCCGGCGACGGACCGCGCGCGATCGTCACCGTGACGCCCAAGCCGGGCAACGCACTCGTCGTCAACGACGTGTTCATGGGCGATGGCGGCTGCTCCGCCTGGGCGCGCTGGAAGACGCCCGACGAGATCGAGTCGGGGCCGCCGCTGCAGCTCTGGGTGCGTGGCCGCTGGAAGGCGAGCTGCCCGGGCGGCAATGTCGCCTGGGTCGCACCGCCGGCCGACCTGCGGCTGGCGAGTGCCGAGGCTGCGGCGCCGAAGGGAAGCAAGGCGGGCAAGGGCGGCGCGTCGTCGTCCGCCCGTCCGGCGCCCGCGCCGTCGGCGATCGCCGCGACGCGCATCGTCGCCGAACTCTGGGCCAAGGCCGGCGGCAGCCTCGGCGGCAAGGTCGTGGAGCTCGATCCGAAGCGGCCCCGGCCGCGCTTCGCGAACTGGACGAGCGAGCTCTCGACGCCGATCGCCGAGGTCATTCGCGAGATGAACAAGACCAGCAACAACGCGGCGGCGCGCAGCATCATGCTGTCGTTCGCCGATGGCTGGACGGTGCCGGTCTCGATGAGAGCGCGTCGCCCGCTCGACATCGCCCAGGAGCGCGTGCGCCGGTGGCTGCGCCAGCAGGGCCTCGGCAACGGCGACATCACGGTCGATGTCGGCTCCGGCCAGTCGCGCGCGGAGCGCGGCAAGCCGCAGGCGCTGGTCGGCCTGCTGCGCACGGCCTGGCGCAGCGCGAGCCTGCCGACGCTGCTCGAATCGCTGCCGATCGCCGGCGTCGACGGCACGCTCGCCCGCCGCATGACGAGCGGCCCCGCGAGAGGAAACGCGCACCTCAAGACCGGCACGCTCTCCGACACGCGCGCCCTCGCCGGCTACGTGCAGGCCCGAAGCGGCAAGGTCTACGCCGTGTCGATGATGGTCACCGATCCGGCGGCCGCGGGCGCGACGCGCACCCTCGACGCGATCGTGGAATGGATCGCGTCGACGGGCTGAACGGCAGCGGCGGGAATCAGACCGCAGCCGTCGCGCGCGACGCGACGTCGTCGTTCGCGAGCGGCACGAAGATCCAGAGCAGCAGGTAGATCAGCAGGCCGCTGCCGCCGCAGAGCGCCAGCGCGGTGAAGACGACGCGCCAGACCCACGACGCCATTCCGGTCGCCCGCGCGATGCCGCTGCAGACGCCGCCGATCCATCGGTCCGTGCGGCTGCGCACGAGCCCGTTGACGCCGGCCAGGACGCGGGCTTCGGCGCTCGCGGCGGCGGCGCCGCTCAGCACGCGCGCCTTGGCGCGGGCGAACTCGTCGTCCGAGAGGACGCCGCGCTGATGCAGCTCGCCCAGTTGACCCAGTTGATCGGCTTCCGACATGACGCTCTCCTTGAAGGCGTGCCATCGTCGCCGGTCGCGCCGCCGGTCGCCAGGCGATTGCGACGGACTGCGCCGGCGCGCGACGGTCGTCGCTCCGCGATGAACGAACCGGTCGTCGCCGGCAGCCTCGAGCCGGGGCGACGGTCCCTACAATCGCGGCGCCCTCTCCGGAGGCCGATCCCCACCGCCATTCGCCGAAAGGTCCGCACCATGCCGCAGCGCCCCTCGCCCCGTTACGCGCCCCTCGCCCTCGCCTCGCTCACCGCCGCGCTCGCGGTCTGGACGACGCCCGCGGCTGCCGCCGACAAGGTGAAGGTCGGCTTCGTCAGCACGCTCTCCGGACCCTCGTCGGCACTCGGCGTCGACATCCGCGACGGCTTCCTGCTCGCGGTCAAGCTGAACGGCGGCAAGCTCGGCGGCCTGCCGGCCGAGGTGATCGTGAGCGACGACCAGTTCAAGCCCGATGTCGCCAAGCAGCTCTTCGAGAAGGACATCAAGCGCGACAAGGTCGACTTCATGACCGGCGTCGTCTTCTCGAACATCATGCTCGCGGCCCTGCCCGAGGCGCTCGACAACAAGACGATCTACATCAGCCCGAACGCCGCGCCGTCGTCGATGGCCGGCAAGGACTGCAACCCGCTCTTCTTTGCCGTCTCGTGGCCGAACGACGCGTACCACGAGGCCGCGGGCGAGTTCGCGAACACGCGCGGCCTGAAGACCGTGTACCTCGTGGCGCCGAACTACCAGGCCGGCAAGGACTCGCTCGCCGGCTTCAAGCGCACCTTCAAGGGGCAGGTGGTCGGCGAGAACTACACCAAGCTCGGCCAGCTCGACTATGCCGCCGAGCTCGCCGAGATTCGCGCCGCCAAGCCGCAGGCGGTCTACATCTTCCTGCCCGGCGGCATGGGCATCAACTTCATCAAGCAGTACGTCGGCGCCGGCCTCGGCAAGGACACCACGCTGCTGCTGCCGGGCTTCTCGGCGGATCAGGACGTGATCGGGCCGGTCGGTGGCGCGATGGCCGGGCTCTTCAACACGGCCCACTGGTCGCCCGACTTCACCAACGCCGCCAACGTGAAGTTCGTGTCGGCGTTCGAGAAGGAATACAAGCGCGTGCCGACGCTCTACGCGTCGCAGGGCTACGACGCCGCCCATCTCATCGGTGCGGCGGTGCGCGACGTGAAGGGCAAGCTCGACGACCAGCCGGCGGTGCTGAAGGCGCTCAAGGCGGCGCGCTTCGAATCGGTGCGGGGGGCCTTCAAGTTCAACACCAACCAGTACCCGATCCAGAACTACTACGTGCGCACGATCGGCAGCGATGGCAAGGGCGGCCTCGTCAACAAGTCGTTCAACGAGCCGATCCTGAAGAACCACGGCGATGCGTACGTGCAAGCCTGCCCGATGAAGTGAGCGGCGCAGGCCCTCACTGCGACCCTCTCCGGCGAGCGGGAGAGGGAGAGGCGGGGAGAGCGGGAGCGAAATCATGCCGGGTGTCCTGATCTTCGAGCAGGCCCTCAACGGCCTGCAGTTCGGGCTGATGCTGTTCCTGCTCGCCGCCGGCCTGACGCTGGTCTTCGGCGTCATGGACATGATCAACCTCGCGCACGGCTCGCTCTACATGGTGGGCGCGTTCGTGGCCGCCTGGCTGGTCGCGCTCACCGGCTCGTTCGTCCTCGGCGTGCTCGGCGCGGTCGCGATCACCGCAGCCTTCGGCATGGCCCTCGAGGCGGGACTGCTGCGCACCCTCTACGCACGAGATCACCTTTCGCAGGTGCTCGCGACCTTCGCCCTGATCCTGATCCTCAACGACGGCACGAAGATGATCTTCGGCAACGACCTGCCGCTGTCCGCGCCGGCCGCGCTCGCGGGCCCGGTCGAGTTGCTGCCGGGACTGCTCTACCCGGCGTATCGGCTGCTGATCCTCGGCGTCGGCCTGGCGCTCGCGTTCGCGCTCTGGCTCCTGGTGCAGAAGACGCGCATGGGTGCACTGGTTCGAGCCGGCGCCTCGAACCGCGAGATGGCAACGGCCATGGGCACCAACATCCCGCGCCTCTTCACGATCGTCTTCGGGATCGGCGCGGGCCTGTGCGCCGTCGCCGGCGCGCTGCTGGGGCCGCTGCTCGCGGTGCAGGTGGGCATGGGCGAGAACATCCTGATCCTCGCCTTCGTCGTCATCGTCATCGGCGGCATCGGCTCGATCCGCGGCGCGCTCGTCGGCGCGATCCTGGTCGGCGCCATCGACACGCTCGGACGCACCTTTCTGCAGGATGCCCTGCGCCAGACGCTGCCGCCGCAGTGGGCGAGCGCGGCCGGGCCGGCGATCGCCTCGATCGCGGTCTACCTCTTCATGGCCGTCGTCCTCGCGATCAAGCCGCAGGGTCTCTTTCCGGCGCGCGGCTGATGCGGCCTTCCCTTCGCCTGCTGCCGATCGCGGTTGCCGGGCTCGCCGCGATCGCGCTGCCGTTCGCGCTGCGCGCCCTCGGCCTCGACTATTACCTGAGCCTGGCCAGCCGCATCGTCGTCTTCGCGATCGCCGCGACCAGCCTCAACCTCGTCCTCGGCTACGGCGGGATGGTCTCGTTCGGCCACGCCGCATTCGTCGGCGTCGGCGCCTACGTCACCGGCGTGATGATCATCGAGGGCGTGCAGAGCGGCGTCGCCCACCTCGCCGCGACGGTGGCGATCACGGCGATCGTCGCCCTGGTCATCGGCGCGATCTCGCTGCGCACGCGCGGCGTCTACTTCATCATGATCACGCTGGCCTTCGCGCAGATGCTCTACTACCTCGCCAACTCGGTGAAGGGCTACGGCGGCGACGAGGGCCTGAACATCCGCACGCGTTCGCTGTTCGCGTTCGGCGACCGCGTCCTCGACCTGAAGGACCCGCTCGCCTTCTACTACGTCTCGCTCGGTGTCCTCGCGCTGACCTTGATCGCGCTCGCGCGCTTCGTGCCCTCGCGTCTGGGCCGCGCCGTGCTGGCGCTGCGTGACGACGACGTTCGCGCCGAGGCGCTCGGCTTTCCGGTCTACCGCACGAAGCTCGTCGTCTTCGTCGCTGCCGGCGCGCTCGGCGGCATCGCCGGTGCGCTCAGCGTCAACCTTCAGGGCTACGTGAGCCCGAACGTGCTGCACTGGACGCAGTCGGGCACGCTGATGGTGATGGTGATCCTGGGCGGCGTCGCGACCGTCTGGGGCGGCCTCGTCGGCGCGGCCGTCCTGCTGCTGCTGCAGGAGGTGCTCGGCGCCTACACCGAGCACTGGGCGTTCTGGACCGGCTGGGTGCTGCTCGCCGTCGTCCTGTTCGCGCGCCAGGGGTTGGTCGGCCTGGCGATGCGACGCCGGCCCACGAAGGAATCGTCGTGAGCGAGGTGCTGCTCGACGTCCACGGCCTCGAGAAGCGCTTCGGTGCGCTCGTCGCCACCGATCGCGTCGATCTGCAGGTTCGGGGCGGCGAGGTCCATGCGCTGATCGGCCCGAACGGCGCCGGCAAGACGACCCTGGTGTCGCAACTCGGCGGCCAGCTCGCGAGCGATCGGGGCCGGATCGTCTTCGACGGACACGACATCACCTCGCTCGCGCCGCACCAGCGGGCGCATCGCGGGCTCGTGCGATCGTTCCAGATCACGCGCCTCTTCAGGAGCGCGAGCGTGCTCGACAACGTCGCACTCGCCGTGCAGGCGATCTCGGGTCTCAGCTTCGGCGCATGGCGGCCGATGAAGCGCGACGCGAAGGAGTTCGAGCGCGCGCGCGAGGTGCTCGCCGACATCGGCCTGATCGACAAGGCGGCGCATTCGATCGACAGGCTCTCGCACGGCGAGCGGCGCGCACTCGAGGTCGGCATGGCGCTCGCGAGCCGGCCGCGCCTCATGCTCCTCGACGAGCCAATGGCCGGCATGGGCGGCGACGAATCGGCGCGGATGGAGCAGCTGATCGACGTCGTCCGCTCGTCCAGCGCGGTGCTGCTGATCGAGCACGACGTCGACGCCGTCTTCCGGCTCGCGGATCGCGTCTCGGTCCTCGTCGGCGGCCGCATCATCGCGACCGGGACGCCCGCAGCGGTGCGCGCCGATCCCGGCGTGATCGCCGCCTACCTCGGCGACGAGGAGCCGGCGCGCCCGTGATGGCCGTACCGCTGCTTGCAATCTCCGGCCTCCACGCCGGCTACGGGCGGGCCGAGGTGCTCTTCGGCATCGACCTCGCCGTCGCGCCGGGCGAGATCGTCGGCGTGCTCGGCAGGAACGGCATGGGCAAGACGACCCTCGTGCGCACGATGATGGGCCTTCTCCCGCCGAGCGCCGGCAGCGTGCGCTTCGCCGGCCGCGAGATCACGGGGTGGAGCGCAAACCGGGTCGCGCGCGCCGGCGTCGCCCTCGTGCCCGAAGGCCGCCAGGTCTTCGCCAACCTGAGCGTCGAGGAGCATCTCACCGCATTTCATCGCGCCTCGCCACAGGGAGTGAAGGCGTGGACGGCGGGCCGAGTGCTCGAACTGTTCCCGGCGCTCGCCGGCCGGCGCGCGAACCTCGGCAACCAGCTCTCGGGTGGCGAGCAGCAGATGCTCGCCATCGGCCGCGCGCTGGTGACGAACCCGTTGCTCCTGATCCTCGACGAGGCCACCGAAGGTCTGGCACCGCTCGTGCGCGAGGAGATCTGGCGCGCCCTCTCGCTGCTGCGCGAGAGCGGCCTGGCGATGATCGTCATCGACAAGTATGTGCGCAGGCTGGTCGCGATCGGCGACCATCACGTCATCGTCGAGAAGGGACGCGTCGCCTGGCGCGGCAGCTCGGCGGAAATGGCCGCCGATCCGGGCCTGTCGCGCCGTTACCTCGGCGCGTAGCGGGCGTCACCCGCCCGCGGCCGCGGCCGCGGCGAGCGCGTCGTGGCGGGCGCGCAGCGCGGCGATCGCGGCTTCGTAGGCGATGGCCGCATCGTCGAGCCGGGTGACGGTGATGTTCAGGTCCTGCAGATGGCCGTCCTGCAGGCCGTAGACCCAGCCGTGCACGACCAGCTCCTGGCCGCGCTGCCACGCGTCCTGCACGACCGTCGTCTGGCAGACGTTGAGCGCCTGCTCGACGACGTTGAGGTCGCACAGCGCATCGACGCGATTCGCAACCGGCAGCGAATCGAGCCAGGGCGCGTGACGGTTGCGCACGTCCTGGACGTGGCGGATCCAGTTGTCGGCCAGGCCGACACGCCGGTTCTCGAGCGCCGCGACGACGCCGCCGCAGCGCGAATGGCCGACGACGATGATGTGCCTGACCTGCAGCACGTCGGTCGCGAACTGGATCACCGACAGGCAGTTGAGGTCGGAGTGGACGACGACGTTGGCGACGTTGCGGTGGACGAAGAGCTCGCCCGGCGCGAGATCGACGAGGTCGTTCGCCGGCACGCGGCTGTCGGCGCAGCCGATCCAGAGATATTGCGGCGCCTGCTGCTGCAGGAGGCTGGTGAAGAAGCCCGGCCGCGCAGCTTCCATCTTCTTCGCCCAGCGGCGGTTGTTCTCGAGCAGTTCGCGAAGATCGGGCATGGCCATGGGGACGAGGCGAGGACCGGACGGGATGGCGCGGTCAGGACGTGGCGAGTGTACGGGCGTAGACGAGCATGCGTCCCTTGTAGGCCGGCGCCATCGCAGTTGCGGGCGCGTCGAGCCGCTCCTCGCTCAGGGTGAAACCGGCGCTCGCCATGCGGCGGTTGAAGGCCGGCCGGTTGCCCCGGTCGGGATCGACGATCCAGACCGCGCCGTCGGCCTTCGCGCGGCGTTCCACGAAGCGCGCCAGATCGCCCTCGGCGTCGCGCTCGTAGAGCAGGTCGCTGCCGATGATCAGGTCGAAGCGATCGTCGTCAGCCTCGCTCGCATGCTCGTTGCCGGTCGACGCGACCGCCCAGTCGCCGTGCAGGTACTTCATCGGCGCCAGGCCGTTCAGCCGCAGGTTCTCTTCGAGAAAGTGCGCCGCGAGCGGATGACGGTCGCTCGCGGTGACGTCGGCGCCGGCGCGATGGCCGACCAGGCTGGCGACGGCCAGGCCGCAGCCGACCTCGAGGATTCGCTCCCTCGCGCGCACCGAGCGCTGCGCCAGTCGCGCTGCCAGCTGCAGTTCCGACGGCCAGATCAGGCCGAAGAGCGACCAGCCGGCCGACGAGATGCCCATTTTCTCGGCGACGCCGCTGTCGTCGGCGAACTGCTGCCGGTCGAGCAGCGATCGGACGATCAGGTCGTCCACGCCTGCAATCGAGATGCGCTCGTCCTTGGTTCGGTAGCCGGACATGGGGGACGAGTATGCGGCGGGCCGCGTCGGCGCCTCTCCGGGCTCAGTCGGGCGACGATCCCGCGCGCGCAGCTGGCGGCACCGACGCCGCGCTGGATGCCGCCTCACGCACCGGATCGGGCATGAGGCTCAGGCGGAAGAAGCGCGCCTCGCCGTCCGGCAGCTTCATCTCGCGCACGCCGAACCCGCTCGCCGTGAGCACGCCGATCGGCAGGAACGGGCCGACCTGGCTGCGCGCCGCCTCGACGCGGTAGCGGCCGGGCTGGAGCGTGCGTGTCCTCATCACCGTCGTCTTGCCGACGCGGCTCACGCGGACGCCGCCGAACGGCCGCGCCAGCGGATCGCCGACGAACACGCCCTGCCCGGGCATGAGAACGCTCTTCCAGTACGCCTCGACGAGCGACTCGCCGGCAAGGTAGTGCGCCATGACGACGCCCACGTCCGGAAATTTCTGCCGGAAATTGCAGGGCTCGGTGACGGCCCCGTAGCTGCCGGTCGCGCCCGCCTCGAGCCAGTCGAGGGCCACCGTTTGCTGCCCGCCCGAAAGCATGCCGCCAAAGGACGTGAGGTGATCGACGACGGCGCCGTCGAGGAAACGGTTGCTCGCGATGTTCGCGACGATCGCCCATCCGGTGAAATGGAACATCACGTCGGTCTTGCCCACGAGCGAGTCGGCGTCGATGATCTCGATCGGATACGCGGCCCCGATCCCCGCCTTCACGCGCTCGTAGGTCGCGGCCCGCACGTTGCGGCCGCCGTCGGTGGTGTTGAGCAGGTACGCCGTGCCGCGGGGCCAGCTCTCGTCGGAGCGCAGCCCTCGGTCGATCAGGCGCTTCGCGCTCTCGACGTCCTTGCCGGCGAGAAGCATCGCCGGCCGGATCCCGTGCTCGGTGAACGGCGCGCTGCCGCGGGTGTTGAAGTACGACGACATCTTCGTCGGCTGGCAGCCCTGCACGCAGTACGACGGCGGGTCGAAGCCGAGCGCGAACGCCGTCGTCACCGACTGGCACTCGACCTTGAAGGGCAGCGTCCAGGCGAGCGCATAGGCCTGCACGTCCGGCCCGACCCTGGCGTCGAGCACTTCCTTCACGCGCAGCCATTCGCCGTACGGCATGGTGCCCTGCCTCGGCGTGAAGCGCACATGGACGACGTGCTCGGCCGCGATGCCGCGCCTGGCCGCGTAGTAGCGTCCGATCTCGACGCTGGCGGGATCCGCATCGTTGATGACGACCGCGACGTCGCGTGCGCGAAGGCCGACCGGCGGCAACGAGAAGTGCGCCAGTTCCTCGGCAATCGACGTCGGGTCCTCGGCAATCGACGTCGGGTCATCGGCCCCGGCGGCGCCGGCGCCGGCGCCGGCGAGCGGAACGAAAAGGCCGATTGCCAGTGCCGCCGCGCGGACGAAGCCTCGCGCGGGAAAGGGGGAAGTCATCGGAGGGGATCTCGGGAAAGCTGCACCGGCACTGTGCCTGAACGGCCGGCGGACACGGCCGCGCATTGTGAGAGGGCGTGAACCCCTGCACACCCGGCACTGCCGGGCGGCGGCGAGACCGAGGCTCGTCGAAGCAGCCGGTCAGGTCGCGGTGCAG
>JBBSBZ010000015.1:0-26490 GCA_038250795.1 Burkholderiales bacterium
CGCTCCGCCCACCACTGCGTCAGCCTGGCGAAGTACAGATAGGGGTCGTCGCTGACGATCGTGGCGCCGCGAGCCGCCGCATCGTCGCGATGGGCCGGAGCGACGATGACGCATCCGGCGGCCGATGCCGCGAGCTGCCTGGCGTAGCGCGGATTCGCCAGGAAGGCGATGGTGGACCCCGTCGCCGACTCGAGCGGCCCGATCGACGAGATCCGGATCGACCCGTCGCCGATCAGTTCTCCGCCGAGCCGCTCGGTGATCTCGCGAAGTTCGACTTCGCTCACCGCCGGTGGCTTCCTACTTGCCGCCCTGGGCGTTGAGCGCCTTGATCACCTTGTCGGTGATGTCGACCTTGGGGCTCCAGAAGACAGCCTCCTGCAGGATGAGGTCGTACTTCTCGGTCTCGAAGATCTGCTTGATGACGCGGTTCGTGCGCTCCACGACGGTGGCGAGCTCCTCGTTCTTGCGCTGGCTCAGGTCTTCCTGGAACTCGCGGCGCTTCCTCTGGAGCTCGCGGTCCTGATCGACGAGCTCGCGCTGGCGCCGCGTGCGCTCGGCCTCGGCAAGCGTCGGCGCATCCTTGTCGAGCTTGTCGCTCGCGGCCTTGAGGCGGCTGGCGACGTCGTTGAGGTCCTTCTCGCGCTTGGAGAACTCGGCCTCGAGCTTGGTCTGCGCCGCCTTCGCAGGGACGGCCTCGCGGAGCACGCGATCGCTGTTGACGTAGCCGATCTTCAGCTCTTGCGCCGACGCCGTCGCTGCCGCACCGGCGACGAGCATCGCCGCGAGCAGCGACTTCAGGATGTGGCTGTTCATCAAAAGGCGGTCCCGATCTGAAACTGAAGGCGCTGGATTCTATCTTCCGGCTTCTTGCGTATGGGCGTGCCGTAGCTGAGCTTGAGCGGTCCGACCGGCGACACCCAGCTCACCCCCAGGCCCGCCGATGCGCGCAGGCTGTCCAGGCCGATGTGCTCGTTCTCGCCCCACACGTTTCCGGCATCCGCGTACAGGAAGACCCGCAGCGTCCGGTCGGAGCCGGCGCCCGGCACCGGCAGGTAGAGCTCGTTGTTGAGATTGAAGCGCCGATTGCCGCCGATGAACGCGCCCGTGACGTCCACCGGGCCAAGCGAGCCCTGCTCGAAGCCGCGCACGGTGCCCAGGCCGCCGCCGTAGAAGTTCTTGAAGATGGGATAGGGGCGGCTGCCCAGGCCCTTGCCGTAGCCCACCTCCGCGTTGACGCCGAAGCTGATCGTTCGGGTGAAGTTGAAATACTGCTGTCCCTGAAGATTGACGCGCAGGAACTTCGCGCCGCCGATCGGCGCGTAGTCGAGGTTGACGCGCATGTAGCGACCCGCCGTCGGCACGAGCGCGCTGTCCCGGTTGTCGCGCGTCCAGCCGATCGTGAACGGGATCGAGCCGCTCGTTTCGCCGAACTGCTCTCGATAGAGGAAGTAGCTGTTCGGCAGCGCGGTCGCGCCCTTGATCTGGGTGCGCTCGGCGCCGATGCCGAAAAACACCGTGTCGTACTCGCTGAACGGCACGCCGAAGCGGATCGCCGCGCCCGGGGTCACCAGCTTGTATTCCTCGCCCTGGCTGTTGATCGGACGGCTGGTGCGGTAGTAGAGGTCGATCGCGCGGGAAATGCCGTCGATGGTGAAGTAGGGATCGACCGTGCTCAGCACCAGGGTACGGTTGTACTTGCTGGTGTTCACATCGAACCCGAGATAGTTGCCCGAGCCGAAGATGTTCTCCTGCTTGATGGACGCAGTGAGCGAGAGCTTGTCGGCCGACGAGAAGCCGGCGCCGAGCGACAGGTTGCCGGTGGGCTTCTCCTTGATCGCGATCGTGAGGTCGACCTGGTCGGCCGAGCCCGGCACCTCGCTCGTGTCGACGTTGACGTCGCTGAAATAGCCGAGCCGGTCGACCCGGTCGCGCGACAGCTTGATCTTCGCGCCGTCGTACCACGACGATTCGAACTGGCGGAACTCGCGCCGGATGACCTCGTCGCGGGTTCGCGTGTTGCCGGCGACGTTGATGCGGCGGACGTAGACCCGTCGCTGCGGATCGGCGACCAGCGTAACGACCACGCGACCGTTCACCCGGTCGATGTCCGGACGCGCATCGACCTTGGCGAAGGCGTAGCCGAACGTGCCGAAGCGATCGACGAAGGCACGCGATGTCTGGGCGACCGCCTCGGCGCGATACGGATCGCCGGGCTTGATCGTGACCAGCGTGCGGAAGTCGGCTTCCTTGCCGAGGTACTCGCCCTCGAGCTTGACGCCGGTGACGATGTAGAGCTGGCCTTCCTTCACGTTGATCGTGATGGCAATGCTCTGCTTGTCGGGCGAGATCGCGACCTGGGTCGACTCGACCTCGAACTCGAGGTAGCCGCGGTTCTGGTAGTAGGCGCGCAGCGTCTCGAGGTCGGCGTTGAGCTTGGCGCGCGAGTAGCGGTCGCCCTTCAGGTAGAAATTCAGCCAGCTCCCGTCGTTGAGCTCGAACTGGCTCTTGAGCGTGCGCTCCGAGAAGACCTTGTTGCCGGTGATCCGGATCTCGCTGATGCGCGCCGCATCGCCCTCGGTGACCGTGAACGTGACATTGACGCGATTGCGCTCCTGCGGCGTCACCGTGGTGACGACCTCGGCGCCGTACAGGCTTCGCGTCAGGTACTGGCGCTTGAGTTCCTGCTCCGCTCGGTCGGCGAGCGCCTTGTCGAACGGGAGCCCCTCGCCGATGCCGAAGTCCTTGAGCGACTTCACGAGCGCGTCCTTCTGGAACTCGTGCAGGCCGACGAAGTCGATGTTCGAGATCACCGGGCGCTCGTCGACGATCACGACGGCGACGCCCTTGTCGACGTCGATCCGCACGTCCTTGAAGAGCCCGGTCGCGAACAGGGCGCGCAGCGCGGCGGCGGCCTTCTCGTCGGTGTAGGTGTCGCCGATGCGAAAAGGCAGCGCCGCGAACACCGTGCCGGCGTCGGTTCGTTGCAGGCCTTCGACCCGGATGTCCTTGAGCACGAACGGCTCGATCGCAAACGCAGGACCGGCCTGCAGCGCGAGCGCCAGCGCGGCGGAAATGGAGGCAAGGCAGAGCGGCTTCAAGCGACGCAGACGAAAGCGGGAGGGACGGGCGCGGGGGACGTGAGCAGGCATGCAGTCGGTCATTGGAGACCCAGCAGGCGGGCCATGTCGTTGTAGAGCGCCAGGGACATCATCATCAGCATGATGGCAACCCCGCCACGCTGCAGCCTGTCGAGCCACAACTCGGAAACCGCACGTCCCGTCACGGCCTCGAAAAGATAATACATGAGGTGCCCGCCGTCGAGGACGGGCAAGGGCAGCAGGTTGAGCACGCCGAGGCTCACGCTCACGACGGCGAGGAAACCGAGGTAGTAGGCCAGGCCGAGTCGAACCGACTGGCCGGCGTAGTCGGCAATCGTCACGGGGCCGCTCAGGTTCCTGAGCGAGGCCTGGCCGATGATCATCTTGCCGAGCATCTTCACCGTCAGCGCCGACATCTGCCAGGTCTGCGTCACGGCGCTCGTCAGGCCCTCGACGACGCCGTAGCGCACGTTCGTCATCGCCGGCGGCTGGCCCGGGAACAGCTCGAGGCGACCGACGTGACTGGCGCCGTCGACGACGACGGCCGGCGTCACGTCGAGGTCGCGGGGGGTGCCGGAGCGCTCGATTCGCCAGTGCATCGTCTTCGCGACCCCGCTGCGGCCGCTGGTGCGGATCGCTTCGCGCAGCTGGGTGGCGTCGGCGATCGCGACGCCATCGATGGCGATGACTCGATCGCCCGCCCGCAGGCCGGCCGCCGCGCCCGCGCCACCCGCCTTGACCTCGCCGAGCACCGGCTCGCTCCAGGGATTGCCGAGGCCGATCTTCTGCATCGTTTTGGCGTCGACGTCGGCGCCGACGAGCGATTCCAGATCGAGGCGGACACGACGCTGCCCGTGGCCGTCCCGGTCGCTCACCAGCAGCTCGATGTTGTCGCCGTGCAGCATCGCCTGCGTCACCTGCCAGCGCAAATCGGTGAGCGAGCGCACGTCGTGCCAGTCGGCACCGTCGGCAGACCAGGCGCGCACCCAGTCGCCGGCGCGCATGCCCGCGCGCTCGGAAAGGCTGGCTGCCGCGGGCGGACCGAGGAGCGCCTTCGGCTCGTCGACGCCGATCCAGTGGGCAGCCGCGTACAGAGCGACCGCGAGCAGAAGGTTCGCGGCGGGCCCAGCCGCCACGATCGCCGCGCGTTGCCAGAGCGGCTTGCGATTGAAGGCGCGGTCGAGCTCGCCCGGGCTCACTGCGCCTTCGCGCTCGTCGAGCATGCGCACGTAGCCGCCGAAGGGCAGCGCGCAGACCGTGAACTCGGTCGAGGCCGGCGTGGCCTGGCGGCGCCAGAGAACGCGCCCGAAGCCGACCGAGAAGCGCAGGACGCGAACGCCGCAGGCGACCGCGACGCGATAGTGGCCGTACTCGTGAACGATGATCAGGACGCCCAGCGTCAGGAAGAAGGCGAGAACGGTGATCAGCATCGTGAGCCCAGGTTGCTCATGGCTTCAGGAACCGGCCGGCGCAGCGACGCGCCTCGGCATCGAGCGCCAGCAGCGATGCGAGCGAGTCGGCCGCACCTGGAGGCGGCGCAAGTGCCTCGAGGGTGCGGCAGTTGACCGTGTGAATCCGGTCGAAGCGAATGGTTCCGGCGAGAAACGCCGCGACCGCTTCCTCGTTGGCCGCGTTCAGCACCGCCGCGGTTCCGGGCGGCGCGCGCAGCGCATCCCAGGCGAGGCCGAGGCAGGGATAGGTCGCGAGATCTGCGCGCTCGAAGGTGAGCGGCCCCAGGCCAAGCCAGTCGAGCGGCTCGGTGCCCGACGCGATGCGGTCGGGATGAGCGAGGCCGCAGGCGATGGGCACGCGCATGTCGGGCGTGCCGAGCTGGGCCAGCACCGACTGGTCGCGGCAGACCACCATCGAATGGATGATGCTCTGGGGGTGGATGACGACCTCGATCTGCTCCGGCTCGAGATCGAACAGGTAGTGGGCCTCGATCACCTCGAGCGCCTTGTTCATCATCGTCGCCGAGTCGACCGAGATCTTGCGGCCCATGACCCAGTTGGGATGGGCGCAGGCCTCGTCGGGCGTGACGGCATGGAGCGAAGCCGGATCGCGGCCGCGAAACGGGCCGCCCGAGGCCGTGAGGACGATGCGGGCGACTCGGTCCTTCCACGTCGCCCGGTCCTCGGGCAGGCACTGGAAGATCGCGGAATGCTCGCTGTCGATCGGCAGGAGCGTCGCGCCGCCCCTGGCGACGGCGTCGATGAAGAGCGCACCGCCGACGACGAGCGCCTCCTTGTTGGCAAGCAGCAACCGTTTCCCGGCGGAAGCGGCCGCAAGACAGGAAGCGAGCCCCGCTGCGCCGACGATCGCCGCCATGACGGTGTCGACCTCGGGATGGGCGGCGAGCTCGGCGAGCGCGCCCTCGCCGCTCATCACCTCGGTGGCGACGCCGGCATCGCGCAGCCGCCCGGTCAGCGCCCGCGCCTGCGCGGCCGTCGCGACGGCTGCGAAACGGGGACGGTGGCGCACGCACAGTGCGAGCAACTCGTCGATGCGCGCGTGCGCGGTGAGTGCGAAGACTTCGAAGCGATCGGGATGCGCTCCGGCGACGTCGAGCGTCGCCAGCCCGACCGAGCCGGTGGCGCCGAGCACGCACAGGCGCTGCACCCTCTTCACTTCGGACGGGCGGACGTTCACAGCGCGATGAGCGCAAGCGCGATGGGGAAGACAGGCAGCAGCCCGTCGACACGGTCGAGGATGCCGCCGTGGCCCGGCAGCAGCCGGCTGCTGTCCTTGGCTCCGGCGCTGCGCTTGACGAGCGACTCGAAGAGGTCGCCGAGCACGCTCATCGCGACCAGGAACACGACGACGAGCGCGAGGCCGGCGTAGCCGAAGCGGTTGGCCACCAGGGTGTAGAAGCTCTCGCCGCCGATCGATCCCGCCGCGTCGACCACGAGCCAGCCGACGGCGACGAGCAGCGCGCCGACCATTCCGCTCCAGACCCCTTCCCAGCTCTTGCCCGGGCTGATCGCGAGGGCGAGCTTGCGCCGGCCGAACCGGCGCCCGCCGAAGTACGCGAAGATGTCTGCGCTCCAGACAAGAGAAAAGACCGACAGGATGAAGTTCAGGCCGTCGGCCTTGGCATTGGAGAACGCGAGCCACGCCGTCCAGAGCGCAACGAGGCCGATCAGCCAGCGCAAGGCGCGAGGGAGGCGCGGCCAGCCGGCGACGCCGTTGCGCAGCACCCAGGTGCCACCGAGCACCCACAGGCCGAACGCGATCCACCACGAGGCGCGCGGCGCATCGCTGGCCCAGCCGGCGTAGAGCGCAAGACCGCAGGCGAGCGCGAGCAGCACGGCCAGGGGGATGGCGAAGGCGCCGCCGTCGTTGAGGCGCACCCATTCCCATCCGGCGATCGCCATCGCCGTCAGTGTCAACACCGCGAAAGGCCAGGTCGCCTCGGCCACGAGTGCCGGGATCAGCAACGCCAGCAGCACCACCGCCGTGAGGATTCGCTGCCTGAGCACGCGATCAGCCTCCGCTTGCCACCAGCTCGCCGACGCTCCGCACGGCGCCGAACCGGCGCTCGCGCCGGGCGTACTGGGCCAGGGCCGAATCGAGCTCGTCGGCACCGAATTCGGGCCAGAGACATTCCGTGAAGACGAGTTCGGAGTAGGCCGCCTGCCAGAGCAGGAAGTTGCTGAGGCGGATCTCGCCGCCGGTGCGGATGAAGAGATCCGGATCGGGCGCGTAGCTGAGCGCCATGTAGCTGTTGAGCGTCGCCTCGTCGAGTTCGTGCGCCGGAACGCCCGCGGCCATCGCCTGCCGGCAGGCCTCGACGATGTCCCACCGGCCGCCGTAGTTGAAGGCGACCGAAAGCTGGATGCGGGTGTTGTGACGCGTGCTGTCCTCGGCCTGCTGCCAGGCCTGGCGCAGCTTGTCGGACACCTTGGCGCGGTCGCCGACGATGCGGATGCGCACGCCGTCGCCGGCGAGCTTGGCCAGATATTTCGAGACGGCGATCAGCACGAGGCCCATCAGGCCCGAGACCTCCTCGCTCGGCCGCTTCCAGTTCTCGGACGAGAACGCGAACACGGTGAGGTACTCGATGCCGCGGTCGGCGCAGGCGTTGACCGTGCGCACGAGGGCGTCGACGCCCTGCTTGTGACCGAAGAAGCGCGGCATGTGGCGCTTGCTGGCCCAGCGGCCATTGCCGTCCATGACGATGGCCACATGACGCGGCACGGCGAAGCGGGCCTCGGCCGGATCACCCATCAGACCGCCATGATCTCGGTTTCCTTCGCCGACGTGAGCCGGTCGATCTCGGCGATCGTGCGATCGGTGAGCTTTTGCAGCTCGTCGAGCGAGCGCCTCTCCTCGTCCTCGGAGATCGTCTTGTCCTTGGTGAGGCGCTTGGCGTGGTCGTTGGCGTCGCGGCGCAGGTTGCGCACCGCGATCTTGGCATCCTCGCTGGCGTGCCTGACGATCTTCGTCAGGTCCTTGCGGCGCTCCTCGGTGAGCGCAGGCATGGGCACCCGCAGCAGGTCGCCTTGAGCGGCCGGGTTGAGACCGAGGTCCGACTCGCGGATCGCCTTCTCGATCTTCGCGCCCATGCCCTTTTCCCAGGGCTGGACGCTGATCGTTCGCGCGTCGAGAAGCGTGACGTTGGCGACCTGGCTGATCGGCAGCGGCGAGCCGTAATAGTCGACATGCACCTGATCGAGGATGCCCGGGTGGGCGCGACCGGTGCGGATCTTCTGCAACTCGCCCTTGAACGAGTCGATCGAGCGAGCCATCTTCTGCTCGGCGGTTTTCTTGATCTCGGCAATCGTCATCGCCTGTCCTTACACGTGAACGAGCGTGCCCTCGTCCTCGCCGAGAACGACGCGCTTGAGCGCGCCGACCTTGAAGATGCTGAAGACACGGATCGGCAGCTTCTGGTCCCGGCAGAGCGCGAACGCAGTCGCGTCGAGCACCTGCAGGTTCCTGATGATCGCCTCGTCGAAGCTGATGCGGGCGTAGCGCGTCGCGCTCGGGTCCTTCTTGGGGTCGGCGTTGTAGACACCGTCCACGCGGGTCGCCTTCAGGACGATCTGCGCACCCATCTCGGCGCCGCGCAGCGCGGCGGCGGTGTCGGTCGTGAAGAAGGGATTGCCGGTGCCGGCCGCGAAGATCACGACCTTCCCTTCCTCGAGGTACTGGAGCGCCTTCGGCCGTACGTAGGGCTCGACCACCTGCTCGATCCCGATCGCCGACATCACCCGCGCCGTGATCCCTTCCTGGCGCATGGTGTCGGCGAGCGCGAGGGCGTTCATCACGGTCGCCAGCATGCCCATGTAATCGGCGGTCGCGCGGTCCATGCCGACCGCACCGCCAGCGACGCCGCGGAAGATGTTGCCACCGCCGATGACGACGGCGACCTCGCAGCCGAGCTGCGTCACCTCCTGCACCTCGCGCACGATGCGCACGATCATCGCCCGGTTGATGCCGTACGCATCGTCACCCATCAAGGCTTCGCCCGAGAGCTTGAGCAGGATGCGCTTGTACGCGGCCATGCGGTCGATTCCCCTGTGGTGATCGCGAAGTCTAGCCGCCGGCCGACGGGGTCCGCGGCGCGGGTCAGGCCCCCTTGGCGGCGGCGACCTGCGCCGCGACTTCGGCGGCGAAGTCGCCGGTCTTCTTCTCGATCCCCTCGCCCACGACGTAGAGCGCGAACGCGTGGACCTTGGTGGCCTTCTCCTTCAGCATCTGCTCTACGGTCTGCTTGTCGTTCTTGACGAAGGCCTGGTTGTGCAGGCTCACCTCCTTCAGGAACTTCGCGACCGAGCCTTCGACGCGTCTGGCGACGATCTCGGGCGACTGCACCGCCTTGCCTTCGGCCTTGGCCTTTTCGGCATCCTCGGCAGCGCGCAGCGTCGCGACCGAGCGCTCGGCGGCAATCAGCTCCTGAGCCACGTCGGCGGTGGTGAGCGCCTTGGGCTTCATCGCCGCCACGTGCATCGCCACGTCCTTCGCGGCCGTCTCGTCGCCCTCGAACTCGACCAGCACGCCGATGCGGGTGCCGTGCAGGTAGCTCGCGACCCGGCCGCCGCCGGCATAGCGCTGGAAGCGCCGGATCGACATGTTCTCGCCGATCTTGCCGACCAGCCCGGTGCGCACGTCCTCGACCGTCGGGCCGAATCCGCTCTGGCTCAGCGGCAGCGCCGAAAGCGCAGCGACGTCGGCCGGATTCTTCGCCGCGACCAGCTCGGCCAGGGACTTCGCCAGCGCGAGGAAGGAGTCGTTCTTGGTGACGAAGTCGGTCTCGCAGTTGAGCTCGATCATCGCACCCGTCGTGCCGTCGACATGAGCGGCGACAACGCCTTCGGCGGCGACGCGCGACGCCGCCTTGCCGGCCTTGCTGCCGAGCTTGACACGCAGGATCTCCTCGGCGCGCTCCATGTCGCCGTCGGCTTCCGTCAGTGCCTTCTTGCACTCCATCATGGGTGCATCGGTCTTGGCGCGCAGCGCCCCGACCATGCTCGCGGTGATTGCCGCCATCGTCCTGTACTCCTTGTCCGGAGCGCTCTTTGACAGCAGCGCCCCGCGATCGAATCGGTTGTGAAAAAGGGGCTGAAGCAGCCCCTCGGTCCGCTCGCCGATGCGGCGAGCCGGCGGCCCGGGGTTCAGGCTGCCGCTTCGTCCACTTCGACGAACTCGTCACCCTTGGCAGCGCCCTGCACCACCTCGTTGGCGGCGTTGGCCTTGCCCTCGATGACCGCGTCGGCGACGGCCTTCGCGTAGAGCGCGACCGCCTTCGACGAGTCGTCGTTGCCCGGGATGACGTAGTCGATCCCGACCGGCGAGTGATTGGAGTCGACGACCGCGATGATCGGAATGCCGAGCTTCGTCGCCTCGGCGACGGCGATCTTGTGGAAGCCCACGTCGATCACGAACATCGCATCCGGCAGCGCATTCATGTCCTGGATGCCGCCGATGTCCTTCTCGAGCTTGGTGAGCTCGCGCTGAAACATGAGCGCTTCCTTCTTGATCCGGATCTCGGTGCCGGCCTCGATCTGGGCCTTCATGTCCTTCAGGCGCTTGAGCGAACCCTTGACCGTCTTGAAGTTGGTCATCATGCCGCCGAGCCAGCGCTGGTCGACGTACGGCATGCCGCAGCGCTTGGCTTCCTGGGCGATCACCTCGCGCGCCTGGCGCTTGGTGCCGATCATCAGGATCGTGCCGCGGCGCGAGGCCAACTGGCGGATGAACTTCATCGCGTCCTCGAAGAGCGGCTGCGTCTTCTCGAGGTTGATGATGTGGATCTTGTTCCGGTGGCCGTAGATGTACGGGGCCATCTTCGGGTTCCAGAAGCGGGTCTGGTGTCCGAAATGGACGCCGGCTTCCAGCATTTCACGCATCGTGATCGTCATATTGTTTCCAAAGGTTGGTTCTAGAATCCAGCTCGAATCGCGACGACGAAGCGCAAGAAGTCTTGCGTACGGCGCCGCGACACCTTGAAAGAGCTGGTTCGCGGATGAGGGCGGCTTGCGTGCAAGACCTTCGGGGTCGCCTGATGGAAACCCGCCCGGTCCGGTCTGCTTGTTCGCCCGAGGCAAAGCGCCGGATTGTAGCATCGCGATGAGCGACGACCTCACTGAAGCGCACCGACAGGTGCTGGCGCGAGCCACTCCCGCCGCCGCATTCGTCGAGCGCTCGATCGCCGCAGCCGGCTCAGCGGCGGTTGCACCGTCGTTTCTCGCGACGAGCTTCGAGTCGGCGCGCCATAGCGCGCACGATGCCGATCGCGCCGTCGCGACGGGCGACCGCCCTGGACCTCTCGCCGGGCTCGCCATCTCGGTCAAGGATCTTTTCGACGTCGCCGGCGAAGTCACGGCCGCCGGCTCGACCGTCCTGGCAGCCTCAGCGGCCGCCGTCGCCGACGCCCCGTCCGTGCACCGTCTGCGCCGGGCCGGCGCCGCGCTGATCGGGCGGACCCACATGTCCGAGTTCGCGTTCTCCGGGGTCGGACTCAACCTGCACCACCCGACGCTCGTCAATGTCGCCACGCTCGCGCTCGATCCGGTGGAGCGCGTCCCGGGCGGCTCAACTTCCGGCGGCGCGTCGTCGGTCGCGGGAGGCGCCGCGTGGGCCGCCCTCGGCTCCGACACCGGGGGATCGATCCGCATTCCGGCGGCCCTCCAAGGCCTCGTCGGCTTCAAGAGCACGGCGAGCCGCGTCCCGATCGCGGGCGCCGTGCCCCTCTCGACGACGCTCGACACCGTCTCGGCGATCACGCTGTCGGTGCGCGACGCTATCGTGCTGCACGAGATCCTCGCCGACCGTCACGTGCCGCTCGCACGCCAGCCGCTGGCAGGCTCGACCTTCGCCGTGCCGACGCGCGTGATGCTCGACGGTCTCGACGACGTCGTCGCCCGCTCGTTCCAGCGCACGCTGTCGGCCTTGTCGGCGGCGGGCGCGCGGATCGAGGAGCTCGGGCTCGAGCTCCTCGACGAGGTCGCGCAGATCAACGCCGCCGGCGGCTTCGCGGCGGCCGAGAGCTGGGCATTCCATCGCCGCTGGCTCGCGACCCGGCGCGCCGAGTACGACCCGCGCGTCGCCCGCCGGATCGCGCGCGGGGAGACGATGAGCGCGGCCGACTACATCGACCTCATCGCCGCGCGCCGTTCGTGGATCGGTCGCATGGAGAGCGCGCTGCGCGGCTTCGACGCCCTGCTCTCGCCCACCGTGCCGATGGTCGCACCGCCGCTGGCGCCGCTGGTCGACGACGACGATGCGTTCTTCGCCGTCAACGGCCTCCTGCTGCGCAACCCGAGCGTCGTGAACCTGCTCGACGGCTGTGCCCTCTCGCTGCCGTGCCACGCTCCCGACGAACTCCCTGCCGGCCTCATGGTGTGGAGCACGGCCGGACGCGACGACGCCGTTCTCGATGCCGGCCTTGCGATCGAGGCGGCGCTCGCGCGCGCCGCCATCGCTGGGCGGCGGCACGACTGAATGCAGATCGCGGTCATCGGTGCCGGCGTGATCGGCGTGACGACGGCCTACGAGCTGGCCGCCGACGGCCACGAGGTGACCGTGTTCGAGCGTTGCGGAACGGTCGCCGCCGAAGGCAGCTTCGCCAACGCGGGCCTGGTCGCGCCCGGCTATGTCGCGCCTTGGGCGGCGCCGGGCATGCCGATCAAGGTGATGCGCCATCTTCTGACCGAGCACGCGCCGGTGCGCGTCGGCCGGCATCTCGACGCGGCGGCGCTCGCCTGGATGTGGCGCTGGTGGCGGGCGTGCCGACCGCAGGTCTATCGTGCCAACCGGGCGCGCATGCATCGCCTGGCCCAATTCAGTCGCGAGCGATTGCACCAGCTGGTCCAGCGGCTCCATCTCGACTTCGAGCGCGGCCAGGGCTTCCTCGTCCTCCTGCGCACCGCTCGCGAGCTCGCCGTCGCCGAAGCCGGCATCAAGGCGCTGGCCGAGCTGGGTGCCGCGCCGGTGTTGCTAGACGGCGCCGGCTGCCGCGCCGTCGAGCCGGGGCTCAACCCCGAGACGCCGCTCGCCGCGGGCCTCTATTCGAAGGACGACGAGGTCGGCAACTGCCGCGAGTTCACGCATCTGCTGCGCAAGGAGGCCGAACGCGCCGGCGCGCGCTTTCGCTTCAATGCCCGCGTCGACCGGATCGCGGCCGGCGCCCGGCCGCGCGTGCATGTGACCCAGATGGCGCACGACAGTCGCGACGAAGCCTTGCGGTCACGCAGCGAGACGAGCGACTTCCCCTCGACGGTGCCTGATGAAGGCGAGATCGGCGAGCCGAGCTTCGACGCGGTCGTCGTCTGCGCGGCGGTCGGATCGCGACCTCTGCTCGCGGCGCTCGGCATCCACCTGCCCCTGGTCCCTGTCTACGGGTACTCGGTGACGGCGCCGCTGCGCCACGACGAGCAGCATCTCCATCTCGAGCCCCGCTCGGCGCTCATGGACGAGCGCTACAAGGTGGCGATCTCGCGCATGGGCAACCGCGTGCGCGTCGCCGGCAGCGCCGAGATCGGAGGCGACGCCGAGCGACAGGACGATCGCGCCCAGGCGACACTCGACAAGGTGCTCGACGACTGGTTTCCCGGTGTGACCCGACGCGCCTCCGCGCAGCGCTGGAAGGGTGCGAGGCCGATGCTGCCCGACGGCCCGCCGGTGCTCGGAGCGAGCGGCGCCGCCGGCATCTGGCTCAACGTCGGCCACGGCGGCAGCGGCTGGGCGCTGTCGGCGGGATCGGCCAAGCTCGTCGCCGATGCCATCGCCGGCCGCACGACGCCGATCCAGATCGACGGGCTCGGCATCGAACGCCTGCGCACATGAGCGAGATCGGCCTCATCGACTCGGGCATCGGCCGCCTGGCCCTGCACGGCGTCGCCTCGACGCGCACCCGGGAAGCCGCAGCGCTCGCGGCCGTGGCGCCCTTTACGCTGATGGGGCGGGCCGGCGAGTGCGTCGCGCGCCTCGCGCTCGCGATCACGCCCCACGCACGCAAGGTGCTCGTCTTCGCCGGGCCGGGCAACAACGGCGGCGACGGCCTCGAGGCGGCGACCCGACTCCGCGAATTCGGCAAGGAGACGTCGGTCATCCTGGTCGGCGAGGCGAGCCGCCTTCCGTCTGATGCAGCGCGTGCGCTCGAGCGTGCTCGCAGTGCGGGCGTCGACATCCGGGCGTTCGACCCGGGTGCGTCCGACGATGCCGACGGGTTCGGCTCGCCGGATCTCGTGATCGACGCCCTCATCGGCATCGGCCTCTCGCGACCGCCCGAAGGACCGATGGCGGCGGCGATCCAGGCCATTGCGCGACTCGCGACGCGCGGTGCACGCGTCCTCGCCGTCGACGTTCCTTCCGGATTCGACGCCGACCGCGGCCGACCGGTCGGCCAGACGTGCGTCACCGCCGGCGACACGTTGACCTTTCTCACCGCCAAGCCGGGTCTCTTTACCGGCTCTGGCCGCGATCATGCCGGCCGGATCTGGATGTCCGCTCTGGACACCGACGTCGTCGTCGACCGATCGGCAGACGCCTTCCTGGTCGGCCGCGCCGACCCGTCGTGCGCGGCGGTGCCGCGACGCCCTTCCCAGCACAAGGGCAGCTTCGGCGACGTCGCCATCGTCGGCGGGGCGCCCGGCATGACCGGCGCGGCCTGGCTCGCAGCCCGCGCCGCACAGGCGGCGGGCGCAGGCCGGGTGTTCGTCGACCTGCTCGGCGCCGATGCAGCAGGCCTCGCGGCCGTCGACCCGCGTCATCCCGAGCTGATGTTCCGCGCCGGCTGGGCCCATGGCGATGCGACGGATGTGTCGCGCGCGACCGTCGTCTGCGGCTGCGGCGGCGGCGACGCAGTGCGAGCCGTCCTGCCGCGGCTGCTGTCGATCGTCGGCCGTCTCGTGCTCGACGCCGACGCCTTGAACGCGATTGCGGGCGACGCGACCTTGCAGACGCTGCTGAAGGCGCGCGCCAGCCGCGGCCACCAGACGATCCTCACGCCGCATCCGCTCGAAGCGGCGCGCCTGCTCGGCACGGACACGGCCGGCATTCAGGCCGATCGGGTTCGCTGCGCGGGCGAACTGGCCGAGCGCCACGGTGCCGTCGTCGTGCTGAAAGGTTCGGGCACGGTGATCGCGAGGGCCGGCGAGCCGCCTCGCATCAACGCCACCGGGAATGCGTCGCTTGCCAGCGCCGGCACCGGCGACGTCCTGGCCGGGTGGATCGGTGGACGCTGGGCCGCAGGCGCGGGCGCCGCCTTCGACGTCGCGACGCGCGCCGTGATCGAGCACGGCGCCGCGGCCGAGCCCGAGCGCGCGGGAAGCCTGCGCGCGAGCGACCTGATCGAGGCGCTCTACGCCAACGCCGGACGCGGCTGAACGCGCGTCGCGGTCAGCCCGCGACCTTCATCGCCTTGGCGATCTCGAGCGAGCCCTGCGCGGCGCCGCTTTCCGGCACGGCATCGTTGTCGCGATTCGAGATCTCGTCGAAGCGAGCGGCGATCTGCTCGGGCGTGTCGGCGTCGTGGCCGAGGTGGATGCCCTGGGTGAGCGTGATGTGAGCGCGCTCGAAGGAGCCCGCACCGGCGCACAGGATGGCTCGCGTCGGCGCGTCTTCGGCCACCAGGGCCAGAAGCCCCGGCGTCACCGCGCCGGCCTCGAGCAAGCGCAGCATCGTTTCGGGCAACAGCTTCTCGGTCATCCGCGTCGCCGCCGTCGGCGCCAGGCAGTTGACCCGGATGTCGTGCTTGGCGCCTTCGATGGAGAGCGTCTGCATCAGGCCGACGAGCGCCATCTTGGCCGCGCCATAGTTGGCCTGGCCGAAGTTGCCGTACAGGCCCGTAGACGACGTCGTCATCACGATCCGGCCGTAGTTCTGCGCACGCATGATCTCCCACACCGCCTTCGTGCAGTGCACGGCACCCATCAGATGCACGTCGATGACGGCGCGGAAGTCGGCGAGCTCCATCTTGGCGAAGCTCTTGTCGCGCAGGATGCCGGCGTTGTTGACGAGGATGTCGACGCGGCCCCATTCCTTCATCGCCGCCTCCACCATCGCCTGAACGGCGGCCGGATCGGTGACCGACGCGCCGTTGCCGATCGCCTTGCCGCCGGCGGAGCGGATCTCTTCGGCCACGGCGTTGGCCGAAGTCGGCGCTCCGCCGGAGCCGTCGAGCATGCCGCCCAGGTCGTTGACCACCACCGAGGCGCCACGCGCCGCCAGCGCCAGCGCGTGCTGCCGGCCGAGGCCTCCGCCTGCGCCGGTCACGATCGCCACTCGGCCATCGAATCGAATCGTCATCTCTCGTCTTCCCTCGTCGATGAAAATTGACCGCGTTCAGCGCCGCGTCGTTCCGCGCGACGGGCCGCGCCCGCTCGCCGTCTTTCGGACCGCCGACTTGCTCGCGCGCACCGGCCGAAGCGCCGCGCCCGAGCGAGCGCGCTTCTTGGCCTTGGTCGCGGCCTTGACGTCGCGATCGGCCTCCTTGAGTGCGACGGTCTCGCTCGTCGCCGCCTCGGTGCGCTCGACGGCCTTGTCGCGACGCGCACGCGGCAGTGCCGCGGCGTCCTCGCCTTCACGGACCAGGCGGAAGTCGATCTTGCGGCCGTCGAGATCGACGCGGCTCACCTGCACGCGAACGCGCGTGCCGACGACATAGCGCAACCCCGATCGCTCGCCGCGCAATTCCTGTCGAATCTCGTCGAAGCGAAAGTACTCGCCGCCAAGCTCGGTGACGTGGACCAGGCCTTCGACGTAGAGCCCGTCGAGCACGACGAACAGGCCGAAGCTCGTCACCGCAGTGACGGCGCCGCCGAACTCCTCGCCGAGGTGCTCGCGCATGTAGCGGCACTTGAGCCATGCCTCGACGTCGCGCGACGCCTCGTCGGCTCGGCGCTCGTTGGCACTGCAGTGGGCGCCGGCGATCTCCCAGGCCTCGAGCTCGCCACCGGGCACGAGCGTCGGTGCGGCGACGGAACCGAGCTTCGCGTTCTTCGCCGTCTTCGCGGCCCGCGCGAGGCGATCCTTCTTCGCTGGCGCCTCCTCGGCGAGCGCGCCGATCGGATAGCGACGGCTCTCGAGCAGCGCCTTGATGACCCGGTGCACGAGCAGGTCGGGATAGCGGCGGATCGGGCTCGTGAAATGCGTGTACGCCTCGTAGGCGAGGCCGAAGTGTCCGCTGTTCTTGCTCGTGTAGATCGCCTGCTGCATCGAGCGCAGCAGCATCTGGTGGATCTGCGCCGAGTCGGCGCGCTCCTTGGTCGCCGCGGCAATCGCCTGGAATTCGCCCGGCGTCGGATCGTCGCTGATCGAAAGACCCAGCCCGAGCGCGCGCAGGTAGTTCTGCAGCAGCGTCTTCTTCTCCGGCGTCGGCCCCTCGTGGACGCGATAGAGCGAAGGATGCTTGGCGCGTGCGATGAAGTCGGCCGAGCAGACGTTGGCGGCGAGCATCGATTCCTCGATCAGCCGGTGCGCTTCGTTCCTCGTGCGCGGAACGATCTTCTCGATCCGGCCGTTCTCGTCGCAGACGATCTGGGTCTCGGTGGTCTCGAAGTCGATCGCGCCACGCCTGATGCGCGCCTTCAAGAGCGCGCGGTACGCGTCGTGCAGGTCGAGCAGGTGCGGCACGAGCGCCGTGCGTCGCGCCGCCTCCGGGCCCCGGGTGTTGCCCAGGATGGCGGCGACCTCGGTGTAGGTGAAGCGTGCTGCCGAACGAATCACGGCCGGGAAGAACTGATAGGCCTCGACCTCGCCCTCGTGATTGACCAGCATGTCGCAGACCATCGCCAGCCGTTCGACCTCCGGGTTGAGCGAGCACAGGCCGTTGGAGAGCTTCTCCGGCAGCATCGGGATGACGCGGCGCGGGAAGTAGACCGACGTCGCGCGCTCGTAGGCGTCGCCGTCGATCGGCGCGCCCGGACGAACGTAGTGGCTGACGTCGGCGATGGCGACGATCAGGCGCCAGCCGTTGTCGGTCTTCGACTTGCCGATCCGCGCGGGCTGGCAATACACGGCGTCGTCGAAGTCGCGTGCGTCCTCGCCGTCGATCGTCACCAGCGGCACGTCGGTGAGGTCGACGCGGCCCTTCTTGTCTGCGGCCTGAACCGAATCGGCGAGCGCCGCGGCCTGGGCGAGCGAAGCGTCGGAGAAGATGTGCGGCACCTCGTACTTGCGTACCGCGATCTCGATCTCCATGCCCGGGTCGTCGATCTCGCCGAGCACCTCGGTGACGCGGCCGACCGGCTGCGAGTGCATCGACGGCGGCTCCATCAGCTCGATGGCGACGACCTGACCGGCCTTCGCGTCGGCGATGCCGTTCTTCGGCACGATGATGTCCTGGCCGTAGCGCTTGTCCTCGGGCGCGAGCAGCCAGATGCCGCTCTCGTGGAGCAGGCGGCCGATGATCGGCGCCTTCTTGCGCTCCAGGATCTCGAGGATGCGGCCCTCGGGCCGCCCCTTCTTGTCCAGTCGAGCGATCCGGACCTTGACGCGGTCTCGGTGCAGGACGCTCTTCATCTCCTGCGGCGAGAGATAGACGTCGGGCTGGCGATCGTCGCGCACGACGAATCCGTGGCCGTCGCGGTGGCCCTGGACACTGCCTTCGACCTCGGCAAGCAGTTCGCTGCCGTCGGTGGCGGGGGTCTTATTGGTTGTTGCTTTGATGATAAAGTCCGTGGTTGCCTGAGATGCCCAGGTGGCGGAATTGGTAGACGCACTAGTTTCAGGTACTAGCGGGTAACTCCGTGGGGGTTCGAGTCCCTTCCTGGGCACCACGAGCGAATGTGATGATGGGAGAGCCCGCTTCGGCGGGCTTTTTGCATTCCGGCGGGGCCGAAAGCGAGAGTGCCTGCATCAGATGGCGAACTTCTTCGCCAGCCCCGCAGGCCGCAGGTCGTCGTATTCCTCGAAGGGCTGATGGATCCACGGGCTCGTGGGCAGCATCTCGACGTAGTAGTCGGGCGTATACGAAGAAACGCCCTTGGTCCAGATCACGGCCGAGCGCAGCTCGCTGATCGATGGCATGCCGCGCAGGCGATCGACCACGGCACGCAGAGTGACGCCGGAATCCGAGAGGTCGTCGACCAGCAGCACGCGGCCGGCAAGCTCGCCGCGCGGCAGGGTGATGTACTTCGCCAGGTCGAGCCGGCCCTGGATCGTGCCGGCGTCGGCGCGATACGAGCTCGTGGCCATGATCGCGAGCGGCTTGTCGAATACGCGCGAAAGCACGTCGCCGGGCCGCATGCCGCCGCGCGCCAGGCACAGGATCTGGTCGAACCGCCATCCCGACGCATCGATCTTCAGCGCCAGGCGCTCGATCAGCATGTGGTACTCGTCCCAGGAGACGTAGAGGTGTTTGCCGTCGTCGGTGAGCATGGCGTCCTCGGCGGGATCAGGAGGTGACCGACCGCGCCGCCACTGCGGGCGCGGGCAGGAAGGGATGGCGCAGCAGGATCGTGTGATCGCGATCCGGGCCGGTCGAGACCATGTCGATCGGTGCGCCGATGAAGCCCTCGACGCGCTCCAGATAGCGCCGCGCGTTCAGCGGCAATGCGTCCCACCGCGTCGCCCCGAACGTGCTCTCCTTCCAGCCGGGGAAGCTGTCGTAGATCGGCACGCAGGCGGCGATGTCGTCCGCGTCGAGCGGCAGGATGTCGATGCGCTGCCCTCGCAGCTCGTAGCCGACGCAGACCTTGATCTCGTCGAGGCCGTCGAGCACGTCGAGCTTGGTGATGCACAGGCCCGAGACGCCATTGATGATGATCGAGCGCTTCAGCGCGGCCGCGTCGAGCCAGCCGCAGCGACGCGCCCGGCCGGTGACGGTGCCGCGCTCCTGCCCCACCGTCGACAGGTGGTGCCCGATCGAGCCGGGCTCATCGATCGCGAGCTCGGTGGGAAACGGGCCACCGCCGACGCGCGTCGTGTAGGCCTTGGTGATGCCCAGGATGTAGTGCAGCAGGTCAGGTCCGACGCCCGAGCCGGCGGACGCGTTTCCGGCGACGCAGTTGCTCGAGGTGACGTACGGATAAGTGCCATGGTCGATGTCGAGCAGCGTGCCCTGCGCGCCTTCGAACATGATGTTGGCGCCGCCGCGATGAGCGTTGTAGAGCGTGTAGCCGACGTCGCCGATCATCGGGCGCAGCTCTTCGCCGGCCCGCATCGCCGCCTCGAAGATCGGCTCGAAGGCCAGCGCCTTGGCGTGCAGCAGACCTTCGAGCGCGAAATTGTGGAGCGCGAGCAGCTCGCGCAGCTTGGTCGCGAAGCGCTCCGGATGCTTCAGGTCCTGCACGCGCAGCGCCCGGCGCGCCACCTTGTCCTCGTACGAGGGCCCGATGCCCTTGCCGGTGGTGCCGATCTTGCCGACGCCGCTGGATTCGCGCATGGCCTCGCGCGCGTTGTCGACCGCGACGTGGAACGGCAGGATCAGCGGGCACGATTCGCTGATCAGCAGACGCGAGCGCACGTCGAGCCCCATCGATTCGAGCCTGCCGATCTCGCCCAGGAGATGCTGCGGATCGACGACGACGCCATTGCCGATGTAGCAGCGCACGCCGGCACGCATGATTCCCGACGGGATCAGCTGCAACGCGGTCTTGACACCTTCGATGACGAGCGTGTGGCCGGCGTTGTGGCCGCCCTGGAACCGGACCACCGCCTGGGCGTGGTCGGTGAGCCAGTCGACCACCTTGCCCTTGCCTTCGTCGCCCCACTGGGTGCCGACGACGACGACATTGCGACCGGCGCGGGCTGGCGCGGCGGTTCCGGATTCCATGACAGAAGGCATCGGCATGACGGGAGTCGTGTGAAGAGCGCGGCGGTCAGTGCGCGCTTGCGGATGCGGGCGCCGGCGGTGTCGCCGACAGCTGGGCGAGGTCCTTGACGTCGAGGCCGAAGCCGACGGCCGGCCGGTTGCGGCCGAAGACCGCACCGACCTCGTCGTAGCGGCCGCCGCGCGCGATTGCGTCGCTCGCGCCCCGCGAGTAGACGGCGAATCGTGCGCCGCTGTAGTACGCGTAGCCGCTCGAGTCGGCGAGATCGAAGCTCACCTGTGCCCGCGGCTGCTGCGCGCGCGCGTGGGCCGCGAGACGACGCAGGTCGGCGAGCGCGGTGGCGACGAGCGGACGATCCGGCAGGAGCCGCGCCGCCTCGTCGAGGACGGACTCGTCGCCGTAGAGGCTGGTGAGCGCCGCCAGGCCGCGCCGAGCCGCCTCCGGAAAACCGGCGCTCAGTGCGCGGATCTCGGCACCGTCCTTCGCGGCGAGCGCGCCGTAGACCGCAAAGAGCCTCTCGCCGTCGACCGGCACGCCAGCCAGCACGGCCCGCACGATGCGCGCATCGGCGAGGTCGAGCACGACGTCGGCGATGCCGGCCCCTTGAAGGCACCGCAGCGCGAGCCCGATGATCTCGAGGTCGGCGTCCAGCTTGTCCTCGCCGTAGATCTCGGCGCCGAACTGCAGCGGCTCGCGCGTCGAGCTGCTGCCGCTCGGCCGCGCGTGCAGGACGGGGCCGCAGTAGCACAGGCGGACGACGCCACTGCGGTTGAGCATGTGGGCGTCGATGCGCGCCGCCTGCGGCGTGCTGTCGGCGCGCAGTCCGAGCGTCCGGCCGCTCAACTGGTCGACGAGCTTGAAGGTCTGCAGATCCAGAGCGTGTCCGGTGCCCGTCAGCAGCGACTCGATGTGCTCGAGCATCGGCGGGATCACCAGCTCGAAGCCGAAATCGGCTGCGGTGTCGAGGAGTCCGCGCCGCAGCGCCTCGATGTGTCGGGCCCGGGCCGGAAGGACGTCGGCGATGTGCTCCGGCAAGAGCCAGGCAGAGGCCATACAAGAACGATGCTTGTTAAAAATCAGATTGTACGGGCCGGGCCGGATGGGTCGGATCGCGCGTCAAAGCCAGAACATGGCCAGCATGGCCATACCCGCCAGGACGCTGACGAGGCCGAGAAACCGGATCTGGCCGTCGCTCATCTGCAAGGCGCGCTCGAAGATCCGGCGCCACGAGAGCGGGCTCACGAACGGAAGCAGGCCCTCGGCGACGAGCAGCAACGCCACGGCGCTGAGGGCGACATCCCAGAACCCGACCCCCGTCAACGGTTTACTTCTTTGCCGAAGGCGCCGCCGCGCCGCCCGGCCCGCGCATCGCCTTGAAGAAATCGCTGCTCGGGTCCAGGATCATCAGGTCCGACTTGTTGCGAAAGGTCGCCCGATAGGCCTCGAGGCTGCGATAGAACTGGGCGAACTGCGGGTCCTTGCCGAACGCGTCGGCGAAGATCGCCGACGCCTTTGCGTCGCCCTCGCCCTTGACCTTCTGGGCATCGCGATAAGCCTCCGCGACGATGACCTCCCGCTGCCGGTCGGCGTCGGCACGGATCTTTTCGCCCTCCGCGGCGCCGGTCGCGCGCAACTGGTTGGCGACCTGCTTGCGCTCCGAGGCCATGCGGCTGTAGATGGAGTCAGTAATGTTGCTGACGAAGTCGACGCGCTTGATGCGAACGTCGAGAATCTCGATGCCGAAGGACTTGGCGTCGTCGATCAGGCGCTTCTGCACGTCCTGCATGACCTTGTCGCGGGCACTCGACAGCACCTCGCCGACGGTGCGCTTGGTCACCTCCTCGTTGAAGGCGGCATGCACGATGGGCGACAGGCGCGCTTCGAGATTGCGCATGTCGGTGCCGTTGTTGCGAATGAACTGGCGCGGGTCGGTGACGCGCCACTTCACCAGCCAGTCGATGACCAGGCTCTTCTTCTCGGCGGTGAAGATCGGACGGTTCTCGGGGCTGTCGAGCGTCTGGATCCGGCGGTCCAGGAAGACGACGTTCTGGATCGGCGGCGGCAGCTTCCACTTGAGGCCGGGCTCGGGGATCACCTCCTTGATCTGGCCGAACTCATAGACCACCGCGACCTGGCGCTGATCGACGATGAAGAGTGTCGACGACACGATCACCAGCAGCAGAAGAACGCCGCCGACCAGCCAACCGATTCGGTTCATCGTGCGCTCCCGTTCACCGACCGTCGCGATCGCGACCGCGCTGGTTGTCGCGCGACCGCACGTCGACGGTGCCGGTCGCAGGCGTCGTGTCGGCCACGGCAGGCGCCGTCGGCACCGACCCGGCGGGCGCCGCCGTGGCGGCGGCGGCCTGCTGCAGCAACCGGTCGAGGGGCAGCTGGAGGAGGCTGGAGTTGTTGCGTGCGTCGATCATGACCTTGGTGATGTTCGAATAGACCTCGCGCATGGTGTCGATGTACAGCCGGTCGCGAGTGACCTGTGGCGCCTTCTGGTACTCGGCAAGCTGGCGTGAGAAGCGGGAGGCGTCGCCCTCGGCCTGCGACACGACGCGCGACTTGTAGCCCTCGGACTCCTCGCGCAGGCGCGCCGCCGTGCCTTGCGCCTTCGGGATCTCCGAGCTGGCGTAGGCCTGGCCTTCCTTCTTGAGGCGGTCGCCGTCCTGACCGGCCTTCAGCGTGTCCTCGAACGCGGCCTGCACCTGCTCGGGAGGCTGCACGCTCTGGACGTTGACATTGACGACGAGGATGCCGGTGTTGAGCCGGTCGAGCTGGGCCTGGATCGACTGGACGAGCTGGGAGGCAATCGCATCGCGCTGCTCGTAGAGCACGGAGTCGATCTTGCTCTTGCCGACGATTTCTCTCACCGCCGACTCGGCCGCCAGGGTCACGGCGGCCTCGGGATCGCGGTTCTCGAACAGGAACGCGCGTGCGTCCTTGAGCCGGTATTGAACGGTGAAGCGGATGTCGACGATGTTCTCGTCCTGGGTGAGCATCGACGAGTCCTTCAACCCCGTCGCCTGCGACACCGTGTTGCGGCCGACCTCGGTCGAGCGCAACTGGGTGACGTTGACCGTCTCGTGCGCCTGGAACGGATAAGGCAGCCGCCACTGGATGCCGGCGTCGACGGTGTGGCTGTAGCGGCCGAACGACGTCACCACGGCGCGCTGGCCTTCCTGGACGATGAAGACGCCACTGCCGAGCCAGATCAGAACGATCACCCCGCCGATCAGCGCCGCGCCGACGCCCGCGCTCTTCAAGCTTGGCTGGAAGCTCGGGCCGCCCCCGCCCGGGTCGCCACTGCCATTGCCGCGGCGCGGACCCTTGCCGAACAGGCCGCTCAGCTTGCGGTTGAAGTCGCGCCAGAGCTCGTCGAGGTCGGGTGGGCCTTCGTTGCGCCCGTTCTCGAGCACGGTCGCGCCCGCCGGGCCGGAGGCGGCGTGACGCCCGGTGAGGCGCTGAAGCAGCGCTGCCAGCCAGTCGCGGCCGGCGATGCCGACGGCGCTCCAGCGATCAGGTCGGCGCGATTCGTCCGGCGGAGATTGGAGCGTCATGAAGAATGGCGTCGGGTGAAAGGTCGAAATCGGGAAGAGCAGGAAAGCTCAGGCGTGCGAATGATAGGTGCCCGTTCGCGCGGGCTCGCCGGGATCGGCGTCTTCGCCACCCTGGGATCGGCTGACGTCGGGATCATCTGAGGACGCACCGGCCGCGTTCAAGTCGCCCCCGGTCGGGCCCGTCGCGATCTCGGCGATCCGCCCACGCAGCAGATCGAGCCCTTCCGCGGTCATGGCGCTGACGAAGACGCGCGTCACCCGCTCGCCGGAGGGCAGCTCGAAGGCGTCGACGAGCTCGCGCGGCCGCTCGGTCTCGTCCATGCGGTCGATCTTGTTGAAGACGACGATCTGCGGCACCTCGCCGGCGCCGATCTCGCCCAGGACGCGCTGTACCTCGGCGATCTGCCCTTGCAGCTCGGGGCTGGCGCCGTCGACGACGTGAAGCAGGAGATCGGCGTCGACCGCTTCCTGGAGCGTCGCCTGGAACGCCTCGATCAGCGTGTGCGGCAGGTCGCGGATGAAGCCGACGGTGTCCGACAGCGCGACCGAGCGCGCGGCGCCCTCGAGATGGAGCTGGCGCGTCGTCGTGTCGAGCGTCGCGAACAGTTGGTCGGCGGCGTACGCCTGGGCGTTCACGAGCGCATTGAAGAGCGTCGACTTGCCGGCGTTGGTGTAGCCGACGAGCGAGACCCGGAAAGTGGCGTTGCGCTCGCGGGCGCGGCGCTGCGTGCTGCGCTGGCGCTTCACCTTCTCGAGCTGCTTCTTGATGCTCTTGATGCGCTCGCCGATCATGCGCCGGTCGAGCTCGATCTGCGCCTCGCCCGGGCCGCCGCGGTTGCCGATGCCGCCCCGCTGGCGCTCGAGGTGGCTCCAGCGCCGCACCAGCCGGGTCGACAGGTACTGAAGGCGCGCGAGCTCGACCTGGAGCTTGCCCTCGTGGCTTTGCGCCCGCGCCCCGAAGATCTCGAGAATCAGCATCGTCCGATCGGCCACGGCGACGCCGAGATGGCGCTCGAGATTGCGCTGCTGCGCGGGCGAGAGCGCTTGGTCGAAGATGACCGCTTCGGCCTGGTGCAGCTGCACCAGCTCCTTCAGCTCATCGGCCTTCCCGGAACCGACGAAGAATGCGGCGTCGGGCGCCTTGCGGCGAGCGATCACGCGCGCGACGGCGACGTCGCCGGCCGATTCGGCAAGGAGCGCGAGTTCGTCGAGCGACTCGTCGAAGGCCCGCTTGGCCCCGAAGTCGACGCCGACGAGGATCGCCCGCGCCGGCGCCTCGCCTTCGACCTGACGGGCAGCGCTCAAGGGCGGTGCCCCGAACCCGGAACGATGGTCAAGGCTGGTCGGACGCTTCCGGCGCGGTCTGGAAATTCACCGCCCGGCCCGGAACCACGGTCGAGATCGCGTGCTTGTAGACCATCTGGGTGACGGTATTGCGGAGCAGGACGACGTACTGGTCGAACGACTCGATGTGGCCCTGCAGCTTGATGCCGTTGACGAGATAGATCGAGACGGGAACGTGCTCCTTGCGCAGCAGGTTCAGGAAGGGGTCTTGTAACAGCTGCCCTTTGTTGCTCACGTTGTGACTCCGTGATGTGTTCTGGAGCGAGAAACCTTAACACAGGGGTTTCCCGCAGAATGGTTTAAGGCCATGCATCAACGGCCCTTCTCGCGGGCGCTGCGGCCGCCGCGGCCGTTTTCCACGAACGGATTCTTCGACGAGCGCATCTCGATGCGCAGCGGCGTGCCGGTGAGCTTGAAGTGGGCACGAAAGCGCCCTTCGAGGAAGCGCTTGTAGACGTCGGTCACGTGCTCCAGCGAGTTGCCGTGGATGACGATCACGGGCGGATTCATCCCACCCTGGTGCGCGTACCGCAGCTTGGGGCGGAAGGCGCCGGCGCGCTTGGGCGTCTGGTGCATCACGGCCTCCTCGAGCAGGCGCGTCAGCACGGGCGTCGGCATCTTGCGCGTCGACGACGCGTGGGCCTCCGCGATGGCAGTCCAGACGGGCCCGAAGCCCTGCCGCTTCTTCGCCGAGATGTTGAGCACCGGCGCGAACTTCAGGAACGGCAGCCGCTGCTCGATCGAGCGCTGCAGCGTCTCCTTCTCGTACGCGCCGATGGCGTCCCACTTGTTGACGGCCAGGACGACCGCCCGACCGCTCTCGAGAATATAGCCCGCGATGTGCGCATCCTGGTCGGTGACGCCCTGCGTCGCATCGAGGAGCAGGAGGACGACGTTGGCCTCGGCGATCGCCTGCAGCGTCTTGACCACCGAGAACTTCTCGACCGCCTCGAACACCTTGCCGCGCCGGCGCAGGCCCGCGGTGTCGATCAGATCGAAGCGCTTCCCGCCGCGCTCGAAAGGAACGACGATCGCGTCGCGTGTCGTGCCCGGCTGGTCGAAGGCGACCAGCCGTTCCTCGCCCAGCCAGGCGTTGATGAGGGTCGACTTGCCGACGTTCGGCCTTCCGGCGACGGCGAGCCGGATCGGCGCGTCGGCGTCGGCCTGCTCGGAGCTGAAAGGCGCGTCGTCGGCCTCGTCGTCGTCCGCGAGCGGGTGACCCAGCGCCGCTTCGAGCGCTGCCTCCGCCAGCGAGACAACCCC
>JBBSBZ010000016.1:0-26295 GCA_038250795.1 Burkholderiales bacterium
GTGGCGGCGTTCAGCATCGGCCCGTTGCGACGGTTCGGCGGCCAGCTGCTCGGCGGCGAACTGCGCCACCAGCGGATGGAGATCGAAGCGGCCTTTGCCGAGCACCTGCACGAGCGACCGGTCGAGCAGCCGGGCGAGCACGACGCTGGCGCACTGGGTCACGTCCAGCGCCGCCGAGCGCGCGAAGCCGCCGCGAAAGACGCTCAGCTGCGCCAGCGCGACTTGTTCGCGAGCGCCGAGCAGTCCCCATGACAGAGCCAGTGACGCTCGCATGCTGTCGTGGCGCGCGCCTTTCGGGGCCTCGCCCGCCACCAGCGCATCGATAGAGCTGCGCAGGTCGGCGAGGACCGAGCCGACACCGTGTTGCGCCAACGCCCCGGCAGCGAGCTCGATGGCCAGCGGCCAGCCGCCAAGCAGCCGCAGGAGCTCCAGCCCGGCCGCCCACTGATTCGCCAGGTCGAACTCCGGGTTCAAGGCGAGCGCGCGCGACTCGAGCAGGCGCATGCCGTCGAATCCGCGGACCTGGTCGACGTTGTCGAAGACCTCGCCCGACTCGGGACCGGCCAGTCCCTCGAGGGAGTAGGTACGCTCGCCGACCAGAGTCAGCGGCGCGCGCGAGGTCACGAGCCAGGTGGCTTGCGGCGCCGCCCGAACCAGTTCGGTCAGTAGTACGGGCAGATCGCTCAGATGCTCGGCGTTGTCGAGGACGATCAGGGCACGGCGGGCGGCCAATGCGGAGCTCAGCTGCGCAGCGACGTCGCGCTGGGGCGCAAGCGTCAGGCCGACCTGTTCGGCCAGGCGTGGCAGCGCATCCGCGGCGACCGACAGGTCGGCGAGCGCCACCCAGACGACGCCATCGGGCCACGACGGCGCCAGACGCAGGCTCAGCTCACGCGCGACCCGACTCTTGCCGACCCCTCCCGGCCCCGTGACGGTGACGACGCTTCCCTCGGCCTGCCTGACCATCGAGCCGAGCTGGTCGAGCTCGAGCTCGCGGCCGATGAAGGCGTCGCGCGTCGGCGCTTGTCGGGACACCGTGCTTGCGGCCAGGCTCGCCGCCAGGGCGCGCAGCGCCGGCTCCGGCTCCGCACCGAGCTCTTGCATGAGGCGGGCGCGGAACTGCTCGAACAGGCGCCGGGCGTCGCCGGTGCGGCCGCGCTCGACCAGGCTCTGCAGGTGGGGCGCCAGTGCTTGCTCGTCGAGCGGATCCGCGGTCAGCATCGTCTGCGACAGCTCGAGCCGTTGCTCGAGGGAGGTGCCCGCGGCCGAGAGGCAGGCCAGCGCTGCCTCGCGCCAGCGCGTGTGCAGCGCGGCGCGCTCGAGCTCGAGCCACTCCTGAAACGCCGGGAAGCCCGCGAAGCTCGTGTCGGCGAGCAGCGGCCGCCGGTAGCCGGCCAGCTGCGCCGCACTGCAGCTTGAATGAAGCGCGCGGCGCAGGTCGGCGACGTCGCTGGGCAGATCCAGGCGCACTCGCCTGCGCTCCGCGACGAGGACTTGCGCGACGCCCCAGCCGTTCAGCAACGCTCGAACGCGGTACAGATTGACGCGCAAGCTGTGCCGCGCGTCACCCTCAGCGGCGTCGGGCCACAGCAGCGTGCAGAGGTGCTCTCGCGCGATCCAGTCGCCTTGCAGTGCCAGGAACGCGACGGTCCAGCCCGGCAGCGTGCTGGGCAGGTCCCATCGCCTCTCGGCGCTGCTCCAGTGCGGCGTGTCGAGAAGGTAAAGCATGGCACATGGACGCTGGCTGCTGGTCGCGCGGATTGTGGCGCGGCCCGGTCAGGTGCGTCTGGGCATTGACGATCAATTGACGCCTCACGCCGAGACTTGCACCGATGGTAGATCTCACGCGGGCGAACCAGCCGCTGGCCAGCTATGTCCTGCGCATCCGCGGCCGGCCGGCCGTGGTGCGCTACGAGCTTCACGATCTGCGCAGCGGCGACAGACGGGTCTTCGTTCGGGTCGATCGGCTCGTGGCATTCCTGCGCCAGCGCGGCCTGGAAGTCGCAGCGCCCGAACCCGGCCCGGACAGCGAAGCCTGAGCCTGCGCTACCGCCCGACGGCGTCAGTGGCGCCGAGTGGAGCCGGCCGGATGAGTTTCAGTGCCCGCCCCAGACCTCGTCGGCGACCTCGACGATCAGCCTGAGCTTCGCGCGCTGCGCCTCGACCGCGATGTCGTTGCCGTGCACCGTGCTCGAGAAGCCGCACTGCGGCGAGAGGCAGAGCTGATCGAGCGGCACGTACTTCGCGGCCTCGTCGATGCGGCGCTTGAGGTCGTCCTTCGACTCGAGCTGGCCGAGCTTGGTCGTGACGAGGCCGAGCACGACGGTCTTGCCCTTGGGCAGGAAGCGCAGCGGCCTGAAGTCGCCCGAGCGGGCGTCGTCGTACTCGAGGAAGTAGCCGTCGACGCCCATCTCCGAGAGCAGCGCCTCGGCGACCGGCTCGTAGCCGCCCTGCGCCGCCCAGGTGCTCTTGAAATTGCCCCGGCACAGGTGGACGGCGAGCGTCATGCCGGCGGGCTTCTGCGCGACGACGCGGTTGATGAAGCTCGCGTAGCGGTGCGGCAATTCGTCGGGATCGTCACCGCGCGAGCGCGCCGCCTCGCGCATCTTGTCGTCGCACAGGTAGGCGAGGTTGGTGTCGTCCATCTGCACGTAGGTGCAGCCGGCTGCGGCCAGGGACCGCAGCTCGTCGCCGTAGGCGTTGGCGACGTCCTGGTAGAACGGCTCGAGGTCGGGGTAGTGCTCGCGGCTGATGCCGGCGCGGCCGCCGCGAAAGTGCAGCATCGTCGGCGAGGGGATCGACACCTTCGGCGTGTGGCCCGGCGTCACCTTCGACTTCAGGTACTCGAAGTCGGCCTTCTGGATGTCCTTGACGTGCCGCACCTTGTCGATGACGCGCATGACCGGCGGCGCGAGTTCCTGCGTGCCGTCGGGCTTGACGATCGTCACCGGGATGTCGGTCTTGACGCCGCCGAGCTGCTCGAGGAAGTCGATGTGGAAGTAGGTGCGCCGGAACTCGCCGTCGGTGACGCTCTTCAGTCCGACGTCTTCCTGGAACTGCACGATCTCGGCGATCGCGTCGTCCTCGACGGCGCGCAGCCGCTCGGCGTCGATGCGCCCGGCGGCGTGCTCGGCGCGCGCCTCGAGCAGGCGCTTCGGGCGCAGGAAGCTGCCGACGTGGTCGGCGCGGAACGGGGGGTGGGTGCGTGCGGTCATGCCGCATCGTAAGGCGCCATGACCCACCGGAGCGGCGCGCCCCGGAACGGCGTGAGCCGGCGGTATTAGGCGAACGCGTCCGCGATCGCCGGCGCTTCCGGCGCCGGCACCCGTGCGTGCGGCATCCATCGGCCCAGCATGGACACCAGGTCTTCGCGCAGGAAGGGCTTGGCCAGGTAGTCGTCCATGCCCGCGGCGAGGCATCGTTCGCGGTCGCCGTCCATCGCCAGCGCGGTCACTGCGACGATGACGCACGCATCGCCGCCGCGCTCCCTGGCGCGAATCGCTGTGGTGGCCGCGAAACCGTCCATGCCGGGCATGTGGCAATCCATCAGCAGCAGGTCGTAGCGGTTGCTCCCGCTGAGCGCGACGGCTTCGCCGCCGTCCGACGCGACATCGACCTGTATCCCGAGCAGCTCGAGGATCGACACGCCGACGAGCCGGTTGACGTCGTTGTCCTCGACCAGCAGGACGCGGCCGTGAAAGCGAACCGGCGCCGGCGCGGAAGCGGCCGCCGGCGTGGCGCCGAGCGCCTGCTCGATGGCGCGGAACAGCTGTGCGGCGCCGACCGGCTTTGTCAACGAGCCGCTGATATCGAGCCGGGCAAGCCGCTTGCGCGGCAGGTCGCAGCTGATCGAGCTGAGCATGACGATGCGCAGTGCGTCGAAGCAGCGCTGGCTGCGGATGCGTTCGGCCAGCGCCATCCCGTCGATGCCCGGCATGTGCACGTCGAGGATGGCGACGTCGAACGGCAGAGACGCCGCGGAAAGAGTCTCAAGCGCCTCCGCTGCGTTGCCGACGCCATGGGCGAGCATCGCCCAAGAGGCAAGCTGGCACTGCAGGATCTCGAGGTTGGTGGGGTTGTCGTCGACGACCAGAACGCGCCGGCCGGCGAGCACCGGAGCGAGTGCCGCGCCGACCTGCGCGGAGAGGCCGACGCGAAGCGTGAACCAGAACTGCGAGCCGACCTGCGGCTCGCTCGTGACGCCGATCTCGCCGCCCATCATGTGCGCCAGCTTGCGCGAGATGGCCAGGCCGAGGCCGGTGCCCCCGTAGCGGCGCGTCGTGCTGCCGTCAGCCTGGGTGAACGGATCGAAGATGTGTTGGCACAGCTCGGAATCGATACCGATGCCGGTGTCGCGAACGGCCATTCGCAGCAGTGTGTCGCCCGAGTCGGCCACCGCGACGCCGACCTCGACGACGACCTCGCCATGCGCCGTGAACTTGATCGCATTGCCGATCAGGTTCGACAGCACCTGGCGAATTCGCCCCGGATCGCCGCGCACGAATCCCGGCACCTCGGCGTCGACATGCACCGCCAGCTCGATCCCCTTGGCGTCGGCCGCGCTCGCGAAGATCTGCAGCGCTTCGTCGAGCAGCGCGCGCAGGTCGAATTCAAGCTCTTCGACGTCGAGCATGCCAGCTTCGATCTTCGAGAAATCGAGAATGTCGTTGATCACCTGCAGCAGCGCGATCGCCGAACGCTGCATCGTGCGCGCATAGTGCTGGTCGCGCGCCGAGACGGCGCCGTCGAGCAGCAACCCGGCCATGCCGAGGATGCCGTTCATCGGCGTGCGGATCTCGTGGCTCATGTTGGCGAGAAACTCGCTCTTCGCGCGGCTCGCCGCGTCGGCGGCGTCGCGCGTCGCGATCAGTGCCAGCTCGGCCTCCTTTTCCTTCGTCACATCCCGGGCGACCCCGCGGTAGCCCAGAAAGCCGCCGTCGGCATCGAAACGCGGCGCGCCGCTGACCAGGACCCAGCGCTCGTTTCCCGGCACGGTGCGGCGCAGCAGCAGGTCACGGAAGGGCTCGTGCCTGGCGAGCGCGGCACGGTGCGGTCCCCAATCGACCCCGGCCACCTCGGTATGCGGCAGTTCCCAGCGCGTCTTGCCGACATGCACTTCGCGCGGAATGCCGCCCGTGCTGTGCGCACCCTCGGTGATCTGCACGAAGCGACATTCGCTGTCCTGCTCCCAGAACCAGTCCGACGACAGCTTCGTCAGCGTGCGGAAGCGCTCTTCGCTGGCCCCGAGGTCGGCGCAAAGCGCGTTGCACCGCTCGATCTCGGCGCCGAGATCGAGATTCCTGCGGACAAGCTCGTCCGAGTGGTCAGCCTCGTCGCAAACGGAAGCCATGGCGCTGCTGCCGCGACGCCTGAGGTGTCGAAATATTGTGCGTAGCACGGTGGACGCGAGTGGCATGACGACCCTGTAGGAGGGTATCGGCGCGATCCCCGAGCAGCGGAGGCTTGCGGCCGGACCAGGGGCAGGATTCTGCGCACAGCGTCACGGCGGCGGCGCCGACGGCGCTCTGGCCGCCGCGACAGTGCAGCATCGGTCGCCGACTGGATCTGGGCGCGCTACGTCAAGCAGCGGCCATCACGTAGCGGTGCCTGCGCGCTCAGCGACCGCGCAGATGCGCCGGCGCCTCCAGTCGCTTGGCGAGCGTCGAGAGCGTCAGCGTGATGACGAGATAGATCGCCGAGATGAAGAGGTAGGGCTCCCAGTAGCGCGAGTACGCGCCGGCGACGGTGCGTGCCGCGAGGGCGAGCTCCGCCAAACCGATCGCCGAGACGAGCGACGAGTCCTTCACCAGCGTCACCGCCTCGTTGACGAGCGCCGGCACCATCCGGCGCAGCGCCTGCGGCAGGACGATGTAGCGCATCGATTGCGCGTGCGTCAGGCCGACGCTGTAGGCGGCCTGTGTCTGCCCGCCGTGGATGCTCTGGATGCCGGCGCGCAGGATCTCGGAGATGTAGGCGCCGGCGTTCAGCGTCAGGGCGAGGGCGCCCGAGAAGAAGGCGCCGTGGTTCTGCCGGAACTCGCGTGCGCCCTCACCGCTCAGCAGGAGGCCGCCGTCGGGCTGGATCAGGAGCGGCATCACCGCGAAGTGGACGAGCAGGATCTGGACGAAGAGCGGCGTGCCGCGGAAAAAGCCGACGTAGGTGCGTGTCGCGAGGCGCAGCAGCTGCCAGAGCGCCGCCGTCACCGCCGACGCCGGACGGGGGCTGTCGACCGAGCTGCTGACCAGGCCGAGGACGATGCCGAGCGCGAGGCCGCCGATGAGCGACACGACCGTGAGCCCGAGGGTCATCGCCAGGCCCTGCGCGAACAGCGGCGCATAGCCGACGAGGATGTTCCACCGCAGGTCGGGCCAACCCACGATGCGTCCGCGGCCGGCCTATTTCGCGGTCGCGGAGGCTGCGGCGCTCGCGGCACTGCCGGCGCCTGCGGGCGCGCCGAGATAGGTCGCGTAGATGCGGTCGTAGGTGCCGTCGGCCCGGATCGCGGCGAGCCCCTGGTCGAGCTTGGCGAGCAGGTCGGTGGCGCCCTTCTTCACCGCGATGCCGTAGTGCTCGGGCACGAACGCCGGGTCGTCGACGGTCTTGAACTTGTTGCCGCTGTTGTTCTTCACGTAGTTGACGACGACGCCGTTGTCGGCGACGACGGCGTCGATGCCGCCGGTCTCGAGTTCCTTCAGCGCCAGCGGTGTCGACTCGAAGCGCTTGATGTCGGTGCTGTTCTTGCCCTGCAGCTTCGAGATCGCCTCGTCGCCGGTCGTGCCGGTCTGCACGCCGACCTTGAGCGACTTCAGGTCGTCGAAGTGCGCGACCTTCGAGTCGGCCCTGACGGCGATGAGCTGGTGCGCGTCGAAGTAGGGCGCCGAGAAGTCCATCGACTGCTTGCGCTCGTCGGTGATCGTGATCGACGAGACGAGCAGGTCGCGGTCGCCCTGCTTCAGGGCGTTGAAGATGCCTTCCCACGGCGTGTTGACGAACTTCACCTCGATGCCGGCCTTGGCCGCGACGGCGCGCACGATGTCGATGTCGAAGCCGACGATCTCGCCCTTCTCGTTCTGCGATTCGAAGGGCGCGTAGGCAGCGTCGGTGCCGACGACGTAGACGTGCGGCGCAGCCGAGGCGCTCGACGCGGAGCTCGCCGTCGTCGACGCGCTCTCCTGCTTGCCGCAGCCGGCGAGCGCCAGCGCGGCGGCGGTGCAGGCGACGAATCGGTACAGGGACGTGCGAGCGAGTTCGGTCATCATTTCTCCCGGGGCGATCGATCGTATCGCCACGAGCCCATCATGCCCCGACCGTTGCAGGCCGGATTCGCCACCAGCACGACTCGGCGCTCGCCGAGGGCTGGGCCTTCTACGGCGAGGAGATGTTCGTGCGCCTGGGCCTGTAGGGCAGCGGACCGGGCGAGGACCTCGACGCGCGCCTCTTCACGGCGCGTCCGAGGCCGCGGTCCATGGCATCGCGCTCGGCCCGGGCTACGTCATCTCGTACACGGTGGGCCGGCTGCAGCTCGAGACGCTGCTCGGTGAATATCAGCGCCGCATGGGCGCGCGCGAATCGCTGCGCGACTTCCACGACCGGCTGCTGTCCTACGGCTCGATCCCGTTCGCCGTGCTCGGCCCGGAGCTGATCGCCGATCTCGACAAGCCGGCGAGCGTCGTGCGGGCGGCGGCGAACTACTGAGCGTCGGGCGTGCGCAGGCGGCCCGGCGACAGCATCCCCGCGTCGAGGCCGAAGGCCGCGAGCCCGGCGGGCAGCGGCTCGCCGGCAGCGAGCGCAGCGCAGGCCGAGCCCATCGCTGCCGAGGTCTGGATGCCGTAGCCGCCCTGCGCAGCGAGCCAGAAGAAGCCTTCGCGCTCGGCATCGAAGCCGCCGACCAGGTCGCCGTCGGCGACGAAGGAGCGCAGCCCCGCCCAGGTCCGCGTCGGCCGGACGATGCGCAGCGTCGTCATCGCCTCGATGCGGGCGATGCCGGTGGCGATGTCGATCGCTTCCGGCTGCACGTCGTGCGGCGCCACCGGGTCGGCGTTGGCCGGCGAGCCGAGCAGGAGGCCCGCCTCGGGCTTGAAGTACCACTGCTCGTCGACGTCGACCACCGCCGGCCACCGGCCGACCTCGACGCCCGCCGGCGGCGCGAAGACGAACGCCGAGCGACGCTTCGGGACGAGGCCGATCGGCTGTGCGCCGGCGAGCGCCGCGACCACGTCGCACCACGCGCCGGCGGCGTCGACGACGACCGGCGCGACCCAGCGGGCATCGCCGGCGTCGACGTGCCAGCAGCGGTCGCGACGCGTCATCGCGCGGACCTCGGCGTCGCAGACGACGCGTGCGCCGCGCCGGCGCGCCATCCGCAGGTAGCCCTGGTGCAGGGCGTGGACGTCGATGTCGGCCGCCGCCGTGTCGAGCACCGCGCCGTCGACGCGGCCGCGTTCGAGCACCGGCACGATCGCCCGGGCCGCCGGACCGTCGAGGCGCTGCGCCACGGTCGATGTCGCCGCCAGGGACTGCCAGAGGGCATCGAGGGCCGGCCGCTGGTCGCTGCCGCCGACCAGGAGGGCGCCGCGCGGCGACAGGATCGGCAGGTCGGCGAAGCCCGCGGGCGGCCGTTCGAGGAAGGCGCGGCTTGCCCGCGTCAGCGCCCGCACCTGCGCCGTGCCGTAGCTCTCGGCGAAGAGCGCGGCCGAGCGGCCGGTCGTGTGATATCCCGGCTGGCTCTCGCGCTCGAGGACGACCACCGAGCCGCGCTCGGCGAGGAAGGCGGCGACCGACGCGCCGGCGATGCCGGCGCCGACGACGATGAAGTCGGCGTTCTTCGCGGATCCGGGCATGGGTCGATTGTCCCCGGCGCGGGGAGAGGGGTCGATCCGGCGGCTCCTGGCGCCCTGGGCCCGTTCGGGTTCCCGACCTGACGCCGTGGCGGCACGGGTCGCGATAATTCCGACGCCAACTGCCGTACGGGCCACGCCCGCCGGCACGCTCACAACTCGGAGACACCATGCAACGTCGTCATCTCGCAGTCGCCGGCGCCGCCCTCGCGCTCTGCGCCGCCGCCCCCTTCGCCGCCGCCCAGTCGGGCGCGCCCTTCAAGATCGGCTTCATTCTTCCCATGACGGGCCAGTCGGCGTCGACCGGCAAGCAGATCGAGGCGGCGATCAAGCTGTGGCAGGCACAGAACGGAACGACCGTGGCCGGCCGCAAGGTCGAGGTGATCGTCAGGGACGACGCGACCACGCCCGACACCTCGCGCCGGATCGCCCAGGAGATGGTCGTCAACGACAAGGTCGACGTGCTCGCGGGCTTCGGCATCACGCCCTCGGCGTTCGCCGCCGCACCGATCGCCACCCAGAGCAAGACGCCGATGGTCGTCACCGCGGCGGCCACCTCGGCCATCACGCTGCAGTCGCCTTACATCGTGCGCACCAGCTTCACCCTGCCCCAGGTGACGGTGCCGATCGCCGACTGGGCGGCCAAGCACGGCATCAAGAAGGTCGTCACCTTCGTCGCCGACTACGGCCCCGGCATCGACGCCGAGAAGTTCTTCAAGAGCCAGTTCACCCTCGATGGCGGCCAGGTCATCGGCGAGATCCGCACGCCGCTCAAGAGCCCCGACTTCGCGCCCTTCCTGCAGAAGCTCGCCGACCTCAAGCCCGACGCCGTGTTCTGCTTTCTTCCCTCCGGCCAGGGGGCGGCCTTCATGAAGCAGTTCGGCGAGCGCGGCCTCGACAAGTCGGGCATCAAGCTCATCGCCACCGGCGACGTCGTCGACGACGACCAGCTCAACGACATCGGCGACGTCGCGCTCGGCGTCGTCAACTCGCACCACTACTCGGCCGCGCACCCTTCGGCGATGAACAAGAAGTTCGTCGCCGCCTTCGAGGCGGCCAACAAGTTCCGGCCCAACTTCATGGCCGTCGCCGGCTACGACGGCATGCACCTCATCTACAACGCGCTGGCCGCCACCAAGGGCAAGGGCGGCGGCGACGCGCTGCTCGCGGCGATGAAGGGGCAGATCTTCGAGAGCCCGCGCGGGCAGATCCTGATCGACGGGCAGACGCGCGACATCGTCCAGGACGTCTACATCAGGAAGGTCGAGCGCGTGCCGTCGATGGGCAACCAGCTCTACAACGTCGAGTTCGACGTGCAGAAGGCAGTGAAGGATCCGGGGAAGGCGAAATAACCGGATCGCCGGCCACCATGGCGAGGCCATGAGCCTCGTCACCATCGCCCTGCTCGCGCTCGCGATGTCGACCGATGCCTTCGCGGCGGCGATCGGCAAGGGCATCGCGCTCGACCGGCCACGCTGGTCGGAGGCGCTGCGCACCGGGGCGATCTTCGGTGCGATCGAGGCTGCGACGCCGATCGTCGGCTGGGCCATCGGCCGGGCGGCGGCGAGCTACGTCGAGCAGTGGGCCCACTGGATCGCGTTCGCGATCCTCGGCGGTCTCGGCGTCCACATGATCGTCAACGGCTGGCGCGGCGCCGACGACGATTCGGCGGAGCGGCCCGAGCGGCACGGCTTCTGGATCCTCGCCGCCACCGGCTTGGCGACCAGCATCGACGCGATGGCGGTCGGCGTCGGCCTGGCGTTCGTCGACATCGGCATCGTGCCGATCGCCGCGGCGATCGGCTGCGCCACCTTCGTCATGGTGACGATCGGCGTCATGGTCGGTAGGCTGCTCGGCAGCCTGGCCGGCCGCCGGGCCGAGATGGTCGGCGGACTGGTGCTCATCGCGATCGGCTCGGGCATCCTCTACCAGCATCTCTCGGGCGCGGCATGAGCGCGGTGCTCGGCGCCCACGAATCGATCGCGCCGCCGGAGGCCGGCACCTTCCTCGGTCATCCGAAGGGGCTCGCGGTCCTCTTCTTCACCGAGATGTGGGAGCGGGTCAGCTACTACGGCATGCGCTCGCTGCTCGTGCTCTACATGGTGAACCACCTCTTCGTGCGCCCCGACGTCGGCGCCGAGGTGCTCGGCTTCAACGCCCTGAAGCGCGCCCTCGAGGCGGCGTTCGGCGCGATGTCGCCGCAGGCACTGTCGTCGCAGATCTACGGCCTCTATACCGGCTTCGTCTACCTCACGCCCTTCTTCGGCGGCCTGCTCGCCGACCGTCTGCTCGGCCGGCGCAGGTCGGTGATCGTCGGTGCCGTGCTGATGGCGATCGGCCACTTCCTGATGGCCAGCGAATCGCTCTTCTTCGTCGCGCTGATGGTGCTCATCCTCGGCAACGGGTGCTTCAAGCCGAACATCTCGACCCAGGTCGGGGGCCTCTACGCGCCGGGCGATCCGCGCCGCGACCGCGCGTATTCGGTCTTCTACGTCGGCGTCAATCTCGGCGCCTTTCTCGCGCCGCTGATCTGCGGCACGCTCGGCCAGGTCGTCGGCTGGCACTGGGGCTTCGCGGCCGCCGGCGTCGGCATGGTGCTCGGCCTCGTGATCTACGTGTCCAACCAGGACAAGCTGCCGATCGAGCCGGTGCCGACGACATCGCCGACGACCCCTGCGCTCGGCGTCGCCGCGTTCGTCGTCGGCGTTCCGCTCGGGATCCTGGTGCTGCTCTGGCTCCTGACGCTGCCGCCCGTCGTGCCGCTTGCGCTCGCCTTGCTCGTTGTCGCGTCGTGCGTCGCGTGGCTGGTCCGCCTGCCGCGCGACGAGCGGCCGCGCGTGATGGCGATCTGCGCGGCGTGCTGCGTCACCGCCGCGTTCTGGGCCGTCTACGAGCAGCAGGGCAACACGTTGCAGCTCTGGGCCGACCAGAGCACGCGCTGGCCGAGCGTCTTCGGCTTCACGATCCCGTCGACCTGGTACCAGTCGTTCAACCCCTTCATGATCTGGATCGTCGTGCCGATCCTCAACCTCGTCTGGGCAGCGCAGGCGCGGCGCGGCAAGGAGCCGACGAGCCTGGTCAAGATGGCGATCGGCTGCGTCGTCCTCGGCCTCGGCTTCCTGGTGCTGATCGAGGCATCGAGCGGCATGTCGCCGGGTGCGCAGAGCAGCGTGCTGTGGCTCGTGCTGACCAGCGCGATCTTCACCGTCGGCGAGATCTACCTCTCGCCGGTGGGCCTGTCGTTCGTCACCAAGGTCTCGCCGGCGCGCATGGTCTCGATGATGATGGGCGTGTGGTATCTGTCGAGCTTCGTCGGCAACTACATGACCGGCTACCTCGGCACCTTCTACGAGAAGATGCCGCACTCGGAATACTTCCTCATGCTCGCGGCGATCGGCGTCGTCGCCGGTCTCGTCCTCTTCGTCATGAGCCGGCCGCTCGACCGGATCGTCGGCGGCCACGATCGCCAGCGCGCCGCGCCGGGCGTGTGACGAGGCGAGCCGACGCGCCGCAGGATCCTCAGCCGTCCGACTGCTCGCCCGCCCGTCCCGCACCGAGGTAGTCCTTGATCCGGTCGATGCGCCTGCCGACGACCTGCACCGCCTTCAGCAGCGCCTCGTCCGTCACGCCGAGGGCGCGCGTCCAACACTCGATCGCGAGCTTGTCGTGGACGTCGATCTCCATCTTCGAGGCGGGATCGTCCGCGGCCTGCGTTTCCGATGTCATGGCTGCACTCCTCGCGACGGCTCGCCATCATAGGGACGAGGCCGCGTCGCGGACGGCGGGGTCGATGACAGAGAATCCCCGGCGCACCGCACGCTTCGCCCCATGCTGACCCTGCTCTTCGACGGCATCGCCTACGGCATGCTGCTCTTCATCCTGGCCGTCGGGCTGGCGGTGACGCTCGGGTTGATGAACTTCATCAACCTGGCGCACGGCGCCTTCGCGATGGCCGGCGGCTACATCACGGTGCTTCTGATGAACCGCGCCGGCTTTCCGTTCCTGCTCTGCCTGCCGATCGCCTTCGTGGGCACCGCGCTGATCGGCGCGGTGCTCGAGCGCACGCTCTACCGGCCGATGTACGCGCGGCCGCACCTCGACCAGGTCCTGTTCTCGATCGGCCTCGTGTTCATGTCGGTCACCGCGGTCGACTTCTTCGTCGGCTCCATGCAGCAGAACATCCAGCTGCCCGACTGGCTGCAGGGGCGTTTGCCGATCGAGGCCGTGGGGATCGGCAAGTACCGGCTCTTCATCATCGTCGTCTGCGCGGTGCTCACGCTCGTGCTGCAGTGGATCCTCTCGCGCACCCGCTTCGGCAGCCGCCTGCGCGCCGCGGTCGACGACCCGCGCGTGGCCGGCGGCCTCGGCCTCGACGTCAGCCGGATCTTCCTCCTCACCTTCGCCGTCGGCTCGGGCCTGGCGGGGCTCGGCGGCGCGCTCGGCGCCGAGGTGCTCGGCCTCGACCCGAGCTTCCCGCTCAAGTTCATGATCTATTTCCTGATCGTCGTCTCGGTCGGCGGCACGACCACGATCACCGGCCCGCTGCTCGCGGCGCTCCTGCTCGGCGTCTTCGACGTCGCCGGCAAGTACTACATCCCCAAGCTCGGCGCCTTCTTCGTCTACACCCTGATGATCGCGATCCTCGTCTGGCGGCCGCAGGGGCTCTTCGCGCGGGCGACGGCGCGATGAGCGAATCGCCGGGGGCCACCGGAACGTCCGCCGCGGATTCGCTGCGCGCCTATTCGCGCTGGCGCTGGTGGGAGCTCGCCCTCTTCGCGGCACTGCCGCTTTCGTGGCTCCTGCTGCCCGGGCAGTCGCTGCTGCTCAACGAGATCGCGATCGTCGCGCTCTTCGCCGTCTCGCTCGACCTGATCCTCGGCTATGCCGGCATCGTCTCGCTCGGCCATGCCGCGTTCTTCGGCTTCGGCGCCTACACGGCCGCGCTCTTCGCCAAGGACGTGATGCCCGATCCGCTCGCCGGCCTCGCCGTCGCCGTCGCCGCCAGTGCCCTGCTCGGCCTGGCGACGAGCGTGCTGATCCTGCGCGGCAGCGACCTGACGCGGCTGATGGTCACGCTCGGCGTCGCCTCCATCCTCTACGAGCTCGCCAACAAGCTCGACTGGCTGACCGGCGGCGCCGACGGCCTGCAGGGCGTCGTCATGGGTCCGCTCGTGGGCTTCGACTTCGACCTCGCCGGCCGCGTCGCCTATGCCTACACGATCGTCGTCCTGATCGTCGTGCTGCTGGTCGCGCGCCGGCTCGTCCATTCGCCCTTCGGCGCGTCGCTCGAGGCCCTGCGCGACAACCGCCTGCGCGCCGCGAGCATCGGCCTGTCGGTGCCGCTTCGTCTGGTCGCGGTGTACACGGTCTCCGGCGCGGTCGCGGGCGCGGCGGGCGCGCTGCTCGCGCAGACCAGCGGCTTCGCCTCGCTCGACGTCTTCGACTTCCACCGCAGCGCCGAAGTGCTTCTCGTGCTCGTCGTCGGCGGCGCCGGCTACCTGTACGGCGGCATCTTCGGCGCGATCGTCTTCAAGCTCCTGCACGATCTGATCTCGACCTGGACGCCGCAGTACTGGAACTTCTGGCTCGGCCTGTTCCTGGTCGTGCTCGTCCTCGTCGGCCGCGAGCGCTTCGTGCGGCCGTGGACGTGGTTCGGGCGGCGGCGCCGGTCATGACGACCGTGCTCGAGACCCGATCGCTGGTCAAGCGCTTCGGCGGCCTGGCGGCGACGAACGACGTTTCGCTCGCCGTCGCGCGGGGCGCGCGCCACGCCCTCATCGGCCCGAACGGCGCCGGCAAGACGACGCTCATCAACCTGCTCACAGGCGTCCTCGAGCCGACCTCGGGCGCGATCTTGCTCGACGGCGACGACATCACCCGGCTCGCCGCGCACCGGCGCGTGCGGCGTGGCGTGGTGCGCACCTTCCAGATCAACCAGCTCTTCAACGCGCTGACGCCGCTCTCGTCGCTCGCGCTCGCGGTCTCGGTGCGGCAGGGCTCGAGCACGCGGTTCTGGCGCGCCCTCGGCGACGACCCGGCCGTCGCCGCCGACTGCGATCGGCTGCTCGCCCGCTTCCGGCTCGCCGACGTCATGGACCAGCCGGTGCACTCGCTCGCCTACGGCAAGCGGCGCCTCCTCGAGATCGCCCTCGCGCTCGCCTGCAAGCCGCGCGTGCTGCTGCTCGACGAGCCGGTCGCGGGCGTCCCGGAAGGGGAGCGCCAGGAGATCTTCGAGACCATCAACGCGTTGCCGGAGGACGTCTCGATCCTGCTCATCGAGCACGACATGGACCTGGTCTTCAACTTCGCGCGGACGGTGACCGTGCTCGTCGACGGCGCCGTCTTCGCCGAAGGCGACGTCGACACGGTCTCGAACGACCCGCGCGTGAAGGCGGTCTATCTCGGCGAGAGCGACGAGCGCGGCCCGTCGGTCGCGGGCGCGCATGGCTGAGCTGCTGCGCGTCGCGGGCCTGAGCTCGGGCTACGGCGAGGCGGTCGTCGTCCAGGGCGTCGACTTCACGCTCGAGGCTGGCCGCTCGCTTGCGCTGCTCGGCCGCAACGGCACCGGCAAGACGACGCTTCTCGACACGCTGATCGGCGCGACGCGGCGCCACGGCGGCACGATCGCGCTGGCCGGGCGAGACATCACGGCCCTGCCGCCGCACGCTCGCGCCGCGGCCGGCATCGGCTGGGTGCCGCAGGAGCGGAACATCTTCAAGTCGCTCACCGTCGACGAGAACCTGACGGCCGTCGCCCGGCCCGGCCCCTGGACGCCGGCGCGCGTCTACGCGATGTTTCCGCGCCTGGCCGAGCGCAAAACCAACATGGGCAACCAGCTCTCGGGGGGCGAGCAGCAGATGCTCGCGGTGGCGCGCGCCCTGGTGCTCAACCCGAAGCTGCTGCTGCTCGACGAGCCGCTCGAAGGCCTCGCGCCGATCATCGTGCAGGAGTTGCTGCGCTCGATCGAGCGGCTGGTCAGGGACGAAGGCCTTTCGGCGATCATCGTCGAGCAGAACCCGAGGCTGATCCTGCCGATCACCGAGAACGCCGTCGTCCTCGATCGCGGCCAGATCGTCCACGCCGCGCCGAGCGCGCAATTGCTCGACGACCGCGAGACGCTCGATCGCTGGCTCGCGGTCGCGCACGGCTGACCGGCCGCGCCGTCGCGGCGCCGGGACTAGCTCCAGCGCAGCAGGCGTGGACCGAGTGCGGCGCCGACGGCGGCTGGAATCGCCATGCCGGCGAGATACCAGACGGCCAGGAAGGCGACCGTCGTCTCGTTGCAGTGAAAGGCGTAGATGGCACCGGCGATCGCGCCCGCCAGGCCGCCGGCCGCGACACCGGCGCGGCCCAGGCGGGTCGGCGCGAGCTGCCTCAGGGCGACGAAAAGGGCGACGAAGACAGGCACCGACAGCGCGGCGATGCTGATCACGCAGGGCAGCGCCGACGCGCCGACGAGGCGTTGCAGGCGCATGCCGGACGGCGCAGAGGCGACGTCGACCGCAGCCATCGCCCAGAGCGCCACGGCGGTTGCTGCGACGGCGAATGCTGCACCGCGGGCGCGCAGGCCCGGCCGGGCGAGGCGCGCCGCCGCCCCGAGGGCGAACGCGGCGAAGAGAAGCGGCGCGCCGACCTTCAGCCAGAACATCGGCGAACGCATCGCGCTCGCGAGGTCGGGGCGCAGGCCGAGCCCGGACAGCATCGCGGCGGTCGCGACGATCGAGCCCGCGGCGACGGCAACCGCGAGCGCGCGGGCGACGCGGCCCCGGTCGGCGGCGATCGGGCCGCGCGCCAGCGTCGCGATCAGGGCGTCGGTTCTCATCGCGACCCCGCGACCATCCGGGCCAGCGCCTTCATGCCGCGGTGGATGCCGATCTTCACCGCCGACTCCGACATGCCGAGCCTGGCCGACGCCTCGGCCACCGACAGCCCCTCGACCTTGACGTGGACGATCGGCAGGCGAAACCGGTCGGGCAGGGCGACGAGGAGCCGGTCCAGGTCGCGGCGCGCCTCGGCGGCCGCATCGTCGCTGGCGTGCATGGCGTCGTCGTCCGACTCGTCGTCGAGCTCGACCTCGCGTGCGCCTCTCGGCATGCGCACGCGCAGAAGGTCGGCCAGCTTGTAGCGGGCGATGGCATGCAGCCACGGCGTCAAAGGCTCGGCCGGGCGGTAGGTGTGGCGCTGGTTGTGCATCGCGAGCAAGGTCTCCTGGACGAGGTCCTCGACATCGTCGGGGTAGGCGACGAGGCGGCGCCGAAAGTAGGCCCGCACACGAGCGCCAGCACGGGTCAGGAATTCGCCGTACGCCCCGTTGTCGCCGGCCAGGGCCAGCGACAGCAGGGCGCGCAACTCACGGTCGACGTCGTTCAAGGATCCTGTCCTGATTCGGGGCTGTCACGCTTTCGGTTACGACGGCGCGGGAATATTCTTCGTCCGCTGTAACCCGCGCCGTCCCGGCGACGAAGTACGACAAGCACCGACGGTGCCTCGCATCCCACATCGCCGTTTCACGGCTTCAAGGAGTTTCCACGATGAATGCTCGCTCGCTCGCTCTCGCCGCCGCGGCCCTTGCCGCGCTCTCGACCTCCGCCTTCGCCGCCGACGACAAGATGGCCACCGACAAGATGGCCGCGACCGAGAAGTGCTTCGGCGTTGCGCTCGCCGGCAAGAACGACTGCGCCGCCGGCGCGGGCACGACCTGTGCGGGAACTTCGAAGGTCGACTACCAGGGCAACTCCTGGAAGAGCGTCGCCAAGGGAACCTGCACGGACATCACCACGCCCAAGGGGAAGGGTTCGCTCACCCCCAGGGTCTGAGGACGGCCGGATGCGCGGCCCTGCGCTCGGCGCCGGCCTCGGCCTGAAGCCCGAGCACTTCGACGCCGCGCTCCGCTGGCGCGGCGACGGCGCGTGGTTCGAGGTGCACGCCGAGAACTACTTCGTCGCCGGCGGGCCGCGCCGCCGCTGGCTCGACGCCGTGCGCGCAGTCCACCCGGTGTCGCTGCACGGCGTGTCGCTTTCCCTCGCCGGCAGCGACGAGGTCGACGCCGCCGCGCTGGCCGCACTGGCCGCGCTGGTGCGCGAGCTGCAGCCGGTCCTCGTCTCGGAGCACCTGGCGTGGTCGCGTTTCGGCGGGGCCTACCTTCCCGATCTGCTGCCGTTCCCGCGCACGCGCGAAGCGCTCGACCGCGTCGCGGCAAACGTAGGCCGCGTCCAGGAAGCGATCGGTCGCACGATCGCGGTCGAGAATCCATCTCACTATCTCTCGCTCGACGACCACGAGTTCGACGAGATCGGCTTTCTCGGCGAGCTGGCGCAGCGCACCGGCTGCACGCTGCTGCTCGACCTCAACAACGTCCACGTCAGCGCCAGCAACGCCGGCATCTCGGCCGAGGCGTATGTCGATGCCTTTCCGGCGTCGCGGGTGAGCGAGATCCATCTCGCCGGCCACCGCGCCGACGCCAAGCTCGGCGCGCGCCTTCTGATCGACTCGCACGACGCGCCCGTCGCACCCGAGGTCTGGTCTTTGCTCGAGCGATTCGTCGCCCGCGCCGGCACTCGGCCGACCCTGATCGAGCGCGATGCCGAGCTGCCGCCCTTCGAGGAGCTCGTGCGCGAGCGCGACGCCGCGGCGGCGATCCTCTACCGTCACTCGGCGCTGGCCGCATGAGCGCGTCCCTGGGCGCTTTCCAGGCGTCGTTCTTCGAGGCGATCCTCGCCGAGCCCGACGCACGACCGGAGGCTGCGTTCGCGCGCCAGCCGGGCTTCGCGGTCTACCGGAACACGGTGGTCGCAGGCTGCATCGAGGCACTCGAGGCGAATCATCCGACGACACGCGCCGTCGTCGGCGAGGCAACCTTCCGCGAGCTGGCGCGCGCTTTCGTGCGCCGCTCGCCGCCGTCGAACGGCGTTCTCGCATCCTATGGCGCGGGCTTCTCGACATGGCTCGCGGACGAATCCGGGGCCGGTCTTTCGCCGCTGGTCGCGGATCTCGCCCGGCTCGATCGCGCCTGGACCGAATCGCACCTGGCCGCAGACGCGCCGATGCTGGATCCCGGTGCGCTCGTCGCGCTCGGCGTCGACCGTTTCGCCGCGGCGCGACTCGTGCCGCACCCGGCTGCCCGCTGGCTCGTCGCGGGCGAGGCTTTCACGATCTGGCGCGCGCACCGCGAGGGCGTCCTGCGCGACGGCCGCGACCCGGGCGACGGCGACGAGACTCGCGTCATGGCGGCCCTGCTCACGCGTCCGGACGACGTCGTCGTCTGGACGCCGATCGACCGCGTCGCGGCCGCCTTCCTCGACGCCTGTGCCGGCGGACGCACGGTCGCAGAAGCGCTCGATGCCGCCGTGGGCGACGCCGACGGGAGCGACGTCGGCCACTGGCTGCCCGGGCTCATGCACGCACGCGTTTTCACACGCATCGATGGCGTCGACGCAGATGCGGGCGAGGTCGCATGAGCCGATGGCGTCACCGCTGGAACGACGCGGCCGACGCGTTGCAGCGCTGGATCGCGATGGACGGGGTGCTGCTCGCCAGCCGCGTCGGCATCGCGGCGGTCTTCCTTCTCTCGGGCCGCACCAAGGTCGACGGCATCCTGCACGTCACCGACAACGCGGTCACGCTGTTTCGTGACGAGTACAGGCTGCCCTGGATCGATCCCGCCGTCGCGGCGCACCTCGCGGCGTGGTCGGAGCACCTGTTTCCGCTCCTGCTCGTGCTCGGCCTGGCGACGCGGGCCTCGGCGCTGTCGCTGCTGGCGATGACGCTCGTGATCGAGGTCTTCGTCTATCCCGACGCCTGGCCGACGCATCTGACGTGGGCGGCGCCGCTGCTGCTGCTCGCCGCCCGGGGTGGCGGCGCGTGGTCGACGGACAGGGCGCTCGGCCTGCGCTGACCGGAAGTCGCTGCAGCCTGCCGCGTCAGGAGCGGATGTAGGCCCAGCCCTGCTGCTGCTTGCGCATCACCTCGACGACGCCGGACCGCACGTAGCCGATCTCGGGCAGCATGTCGGCAGGCGTGAGCTTCATGCCCTTCATCGTGTTCTGGCAGGCGTCGATGGCGACGCCGCTCTTCAGCGCGTCGGCGATGCGTGCCTTCACCGGCGAATCGGCCTTCAGCATGTGCAGGCCCGGCCCGAAGGCGACCAGCTCGATCTCGATCGACTCGCCGCCGACGCCCTCGCGCAGGTTGATCATGTTGTTGAGGACCATATTCCAGCGTGCCGGGTCGTTGTCGCTCACCTGGAACAGGGCGCGGTTCTTCGCCGCCGGGGCGGCTGGCTGTGCCTGGGCGCGCGCCAGGAGAGGGAGGGCGGCGGCAAGCACGGCGCCGCCGGCGAGCAGGAACGAGCGTTTGGGAAGCTTGGTCATGGTGGACTCCTGGAGGCGACGAGGCGAGGTTACAGCGGCAGGCCGACGTAGTTCTCCGCCAGGGCGGTGGATGCGGCGCGCGAGTGGACGAGATAGTCGAGTTCGGCGAGCTGCATCTTCTGGCCGAACGCGCCGGTCTCGGGAAAGCGGTGCATGAGCGAGGTGAACCACCAGGAGAAGCGCTCGGCGCGCCAGACCCGGCGCAGGCAGCGCACCGAGTAGCCGTCGATGGCGGCGTCGCTTCGCTCGCGATAGTGCTCGGCGAGCGCCTGCGCCAGCAGGCCGACGTCGCCGGCCGCGAGGTTCAGGCCCTTGGCGCCGGTCGGCGGCACGATGTGCGCGGCGTCGCCGGCGAGGAAGAGCCGGCCGAAGCGCATCGGCTCGGCGACGAAGCTGCGCAGCGGCGCGATGCTCTTCTCGATCGACGGGCCGGTGACGAGCGTGGCCGCGGCCTCGTCGTCGAGGCGGGCGCGCAGCTCGGCCCAGAAGGCGTCGTCGCTCCAGGCCTCGACCCTGTCGTCGAGCGGACACTGCACGTAGTAGCGGCTTCTCGTCGCCGAGCGCATGCTGCACAGGGCGAAGCCGCGCTCGTGATTCGAGTAGATCAGCTCGTGCGACACCGGCGGCGTCTCCGAGAGCACACCCAGCCAGCCGAACGGATAGACGCGCTCGTAGGTGCGCAGCGCGCTCTCGGGAATGCTCTGGCGGCTGACGCCGTGGTAGCCGTCGCAGCCGGCGATGAAGTCGCATTCGAGCTCGTGCGCGAGGCCCCCGTGCTGGAAGCGCACCGTCGGCCGGGCGCCGTCGATGTCGTCGAGGCTGACGTTCCGCGCCTCGTAGACCGTCGCCAGGCCGGCGTCGGCGCGCAGCTGCATCAGGTCGCGCGTCACCTCGGTCTGGCCGTAGACCATCACCTGCTTGCCGTCGGTGAGACCGTGAAGATCGATGCGATGGCGCAGGCCGCCGAAGCAGAGCTCGATGCCCTGGTGCGGCAGGCCTTCGGCATGCATTCGCGCGCCGGCGCCCGCGGCGTCGAGCAGGTCCGCGGTCACCTGCTCGAGCACGCCTGCGCGGATCCGGCCGAGCACGTAGTCGCCCGAGCGCTGCTCGACCACGACGGTGTCGATGCCGTCGCGGGCCAGGAGGGCCGCCAGAAGCAGGCCGGCCGGACCGGCGCCGATGATGGCGACCTGCGTTCTCGAGGGCGTCGTCATGGTGGTCAGTTTAGTGCCGGCTGCGCGATGAGGCGCCGTCGTGCCGATGCGACGAAAGGCGCGCCGGGTACCGGGCAGGGCGTGCAGTCCGGCACGAATGCGGCCGCTTCTCAAGCTGGCGCCGGCGCCGCCGATAACTTTGCAGCCATGAAGATCGCCGCACCCACCGACACGATCGACGTCCAGTCGCTGCGGGTCGGCATGTTCGTCCACCTGGACGGCGGCTGGATGTCTCACCCGTTCCCGCTCAGCAACTTTCGCATCACCTCGTCGGCGCAGCTCGCGACGATCCGCTCGCTCGGCCTGCGCCGGGTGCGCTGGAGCCCGCAGCAGAGCGAGCTCGCGGACGACGAGGTCCGGCCGACCGTCGCCGCGAACGACGAGAGTCATGCCGGCGACGAACCCGGCGACACGGTCCCGCACGCGGGGCCCGACCAGACCGCCGCGCCGTCGGGTCCGTGCCGCGCCGTGGCATCGCCGGCGGGCGGCGACGGCCCGAGGCCGCTCGAGCGGCAGCGCGAGGCGCGCCTGCTTTGCGAGCGCCAGTACGCCGAGGCGGCGCGCGAGTGCCGCCAGGCGTTCGATCTCGTCGTCGCCAAGCCGAAGGAGGCGCGCGGTCGCGCCGAGTCGCTCTCTCGGGCCCTCTTCGACAAGATGGTCGGCGCCCAGGACGTGTGCATCCGCTTCCTCGGCGAGGCCGCCGGCGACAGGGCCTCGCTGCACGCCCTCAACGTGGCGATCGTCTCGCTCCTCATGGGACGCTGCTTCGGCTTCGGCGCCGACGACATGCTCGACGTCGGCGTCGGCGCGATGCTGCACGACGTCGGCAAGCTCGCGCTGCCAGCGCGGTTGCGCCATCGCGAGGAGAACTTCTCGGCCAACGAGCTGCGCCTGTACCGCGAGCACGTCGCCCTCGGCGTGGCGCAGGCCGGGCGCATGGGGCTCTCGGCCGGCGCGAGCGCGATCGTCGCCCAGCATCACGAGCACGCCGACGGCAGCGGCTTTCCCGGCGCGCTCAACAGCGACCGGATGACCATGGGCGCGCGCATCGTCGCCCTCGTCGACCGCTATGACAACCTTTGCAATCCGCACCTGCCGGCACGCGCGCTGACGCCGCACGAGTCGCTCTCGCTCCTCTTCGCCCAGGGCCGCAGCAAGTACGACACCTCCATCCTCGGCGCCTTCATCAAGATGATGGGCGTCTATCCGCCGGGCTCGGTGGTGCAGCTCACCGACGACCGCTACGCCTCGGTCGTTGCCACGAATTCGTCCCGGCCGCTCAAGCCGAACGTGCTGATCCACGACCCGGCCGTGCCACGCGACCAGGCGCTGGTGGTCGACCTCGAGTCGGTGCCGGGGCTCGGCATCCGCCGCAGCGTCCGCGTCCAGCAACTGGCGCCGCCGGTGGCCGACTACCTGGCACCCGGCACGCGGGTCTCGTACTTCTTCGAGCCGGCGGACGCCGTCGAGGACGAGGCGGCGTGAACAACCCGCTGCCGGTCGACCCGTTCAGCGTCGCCGAAGCGGCACGACGGACCTGGCCGGCCCTCATCGAGGCGATGATCGAGGCGGTCTGCCTGGTCGAGCCCGAGGGTCTGCGAGTCGTCGCCGCGAACGGCGCCGCCGGGCGACTGTTCGGCGTCGCGCCCTCCGACCTGGTCGGCCGCGACATGCGCGAGACGGCGGCCACGCCGGAGGACGACCAGTTCTGGCGTCGCGTCGCGGAGAGCGCCGGAGCGTGCGCCAACATCCACTCCGACGCCTACATCACCCGACCCGGCGGAGACGCCGTGCCGGTCGTGCGCCGCGTCAGCCGGATCGAGCCGGCGCCGGGCAACGCGCTCTACGTGCTGGCGCTTCGCGACCGCAGCGAGCAGGTGCGCGTCGAGCGCAGCGCCGAGGTCCGCGTCGCCGAGCTCGCGGCGACGCTCGAATCGATCGGCGACGGCGTCCTGGTGGTCGACCTGGCGGGCCACATCAGTCATTTCAACCGTCCCTTCGCGGCGCTCTGGAGCGTGCCCGACGAGATGCTGCAGCTGCGCGCCGACGACGAGATCTTCGAATGGATGCGCCAGCAGGTCGCCGAGCCGGTCGCCTACCTGCGCCGTCTCGCGCAGATCGAGGCCGAGCAACGCATGCGTTCGACCGACGTGATCGCGCTGCGCTCGGGCGCCCTCCTGGAACGCAGGACCTTGCCGCAGCTGAGCCGCGGTCGTGTCGTCGGCCGGGTGTTCTCGTTTCGCGCCGCCGAGACGGGGCGCTGACCGCAATCGCCATTCCGTAGTCGGCATCCGGCGGGGTCGAGCGACCCGGCTCCGAGGTGGCTAAAGTCGGGATTCGACGAACGATGTCCGGACCCCGCCATGACTGCTCTCGCTGGAGTTCTCGAGCAACGCCTTCGCACGCTGCCGCTGGCCGTCGTCCTGCCGGGCGGGCGCCGCGTCGGCCGAAGCGACGCGGCGGTCACCCTCAGGCTCAACGATCTCGGCACGCTCACCCATCTGCTCTCCGGCCAGGTCGGCCGGATCGGCCAGGACTACGTCGAGGGCAAGGTCGACCTCGACGGCGGCATGCGCGAGCTGATGACCGCCGCCGCGGCGCTGATGCCGGGCGACCCGACCCGGACGCACAGCGCCGCGCCGGCGCCGCTCTCGTGGTTCAACCGCGCCGCGCTGACGGTGCGCTCGAAAAGGCGTCACCGGCCCGAGGCCGACGCCGCGCAGATCCAGTTCCACTACGACGTCTCCGACGACTTCTACGGACTCTGGCTCGATCCGCGCCGGATCTATTCCTGCGCCTACTTCCGCGACGCCGGCATGTCGGTCGCCCAGGCCCAGGAGGCCAAGCTCGAGCACGTCTGCGCCAAGCTCATGCTCAAGGACGGCGAGCGCTTCCTCGACATCGGTGCCGGCTGGGGCGGCCTGCTGCTGTTCGCGGCCGAGCGCTACGGGGTGCGCGCCCACGGCATCACCCTCAGCAAGAACCAGCACGCCTATGTCAACAAGCTGATCGCCGAACGCGGCCTGGCCGGCAGGGTGCGGATGGATCTCGTCGACTACCGCGAACTCGACGAGAGTGCGCCCTACGACAAGGTCGCCTCGATCGGCATGTTCGAGCACGTCGGCCGGGCCCGCCTGCCGGAGTACTTCGCCAAGATCCATCGGCTGCTCAAGCCCGGTGGCCTGCTCCTCAACCACGGCATCACCGCCGGCGGAACGCAGAACCACGAGCTCGGCTCGGGCCTGGGCGAATTCATCGAGCGCCACATCTTCCCGGGCGGCGAGCTCGAGCACCTCTCGCACGTCCTCGCGACGACGGCCGACGCCGGGCTCGAGGCGGTCGACGTCGAAAGCCTCAGACCCCACTACGCGAAGACGCTCTGGGCCTGGAGCGACGCGCTCGAAGCGCAGCTGGCCGCCGCGCGCACGATGACGACCGACACCGTCCTGCGCGCGTACCGGCTGTACCTGGCGGGCAGCGCGATGTGCTTCGAGCGGGCCTGGCTCTCGTTGCACCAGATCATCTGCGCACGGCGCACCGGCGACCCGGCGGACGGGCCGATGCGCGGCGCACAATCTGCCTATCCGTTCAACCGCAGCTACATGTATCCGCAACGATGATGTACGTGTTCAAGTCGAAGGCCGATGGCGATCTGATCATGATGGAGGGAGTAGGCGACCAGATCCTGCGCATCCTCGGCCGGGAGCCGGCGAAGCGGGGGATCATCGAGGTCGATGCGCTTCCCGGGGCGATCTCGACCCTGCAGCAGGCGATCGCCGATGCGCAAGCGCAGCGCGAGGATGGCCACGGAGACGACCCCGAGAGCGCGGGCGGGGCCCTTGCCGTCGGTCTCGCCCAGCGGGCCTGGCCGATGATCGAGATGATGAAGCGCTCGCTCGCAGAGCGTGCGGACATCGTCTGGGGCGTCTGATCCTGCGCCCGAGCGCCGCGCGCCTGCGCTGGAAGGAGAAGTCATGAAGCTCTGGAGCGACAGCTGGCCGAACGGCGAGCGCATTCCCGAGAAGTTCGGCTGCGGCCGCATCGACCCGGCGGGCGGCGTCACGTTCTCCGCCAACGTCAATCCGCACCTGGCCTGGAGCGATCTTCCCAAGGGGACGCGCTCGCTCGTCCTGATCTGCCACGACTTCGACGTGCCGAGCCGGGGCGACGACGTCAACCAGGAGGGCCGGGAGATCGCCGCCGACCTGCCGCGGGTCGACTTCTTCCACTGGCTGCTCGCCGACATCCCGGCGAGCGCGGGCATGATCGCCGAAGGCGCCTTCAGCTCGGGCTTCACGGCGCGCGGCAAGCCCGGGCCGGCGGTCGACGTGAAGGGCTTCGCGGGCGCGCGCCAGGGCCTCAACGACTACACCGGGTGGTTCGCCGGCAACCCCGAACTGTCCGGCGAGTATTTCGGCTACGACGGTCCGTTCCCGCCCTGGAACGATTCGCTCGTCCACCACTACCTCTTCACGCTCTACGCGCTCGGCATCGAGCGGGCGCCGATCGACGGGAAGTTCAGAGGCGCCGAGTTGCGCAGCGCGATCGACGGCCACGTCCTCGGCGAGGCGCTGCACTCCGGCAGCTACACGCTCAACCGGCGGCTGCTCCGCTCGTGATGCCCGCGGGCGCGGGCTCCGCGGAGGCGACGCGCATCGTCGTCCTGCGTCACGGCGAGACGGTATGGAACGCCGGGATGCGGATGCAAGGCCAGCTCGACACGCGCCTGAGCGCCCGCGGCCGATGGCAGGCGGCGCGCGCCGGGCAGGCGCTCGCCGGCGAAGGCATAGAGGCGATCGTTGCGAGCGACCTGGCGCGCGCCTTCGACACCGCCCGGGCCATCGCCGACGGCGTCGGCCTGCCGGTCGCGACGGA
>JBBSBZ010000017.1:0-23274 GCA_038250795.1 Burkholderiales bacterium
CGTCGACGACCCCGGCTCCCTTCTACCGCGTGACGACACGCGTTCGCGGCCCTCGCGGAACGATGACCTACACCCAGGTCCTCGTGCAGTGACCGCCAGGCCAAACGCAAGAGAAACGACATCATGAACCACGTCCAGTCCCTGTTCGCCTCGCGCCGCCGGATCTCATCCGGCGCCGCGGTCGTCATCGCGCTGGCGATCGCGTCGCCTGCGCACGCTGCGGCCACCGACATCTCGAACAACCCCGTGGCCTCCTCGACGTCGGCGGCGGTGAAGCCGAACATCATGCTGCTGATGGATGCGTCGGGCTCGATGGCTCGCACGCACATGCCCGACGAGCTCGAGACGACCGCCGGCCCGACCAGCATCGGCTACAAGTCGTCGCAGTGCAACGTCCTCTACTACAACCCGGCCCAGACCTACACGCGGCCCAAGCGGTTCGACGGCACCTTCTTTCCCCGGCCGGCCTTCAACGCGGCACCCTATGCCGGCTTCGGCGCGTATTACGCCCTCCCCGACCTGTCCGTCACGAACCTGAACACCGAGTTCGTCGCATACGACAACTCGAGTCTCGACGTCGTCTCGCCGTTCCCGGACGTGCCGCAGCGCGCCTACTATTACGTGTACACCGGCGCTCAGACGCTGAAGTTCGACGCTTCGCCGTGCACGCAGCACGACGGCGGCGCAACCGTGGCCGCCATCGGCGGGGGCACCTGGACCAAGACCTTCCCGGTGACGGTGGCCGAGAAGGAGAACTTTGCCGTCTGGTACTCGTTCTATCGGACCCGGATCAGCCTCATCAAGAGCGCCGCGAGTCTCGCGTTCTCGCCCCTGAACGACACCAAGCGCGTTGGCTTCATCACGGTCGAGCCGAAGGACACGCCCGTGTCGGCGGCGATCAATCCGATCCGCTATTTGCCCGTCGGCGACTTCGATCCCGCGCAGAAGAACCTCTGGTTCAGCAAGCTCTTTTCGCAAAAGCCCAAGGGCGCCTCGCCGGCCCGCGAGGGCCTGGCGCGGGTCGGCCGCTACTACGCCGGCAAGGACGACGGCATCAACAACGGCATGGCGGCGACCGGCGTGAACGACCCGCTGCAGTACGCCTGCCAGCAGAACTTCACCATCATGACGACGGACGGCTACTGGAACGGCCAGTCGCAGACGCCGGGTGGCGGCGGCGTCATGCTCGACGGCGCGACGCTCGTCGGCCAGCAGGACGGCGATGCGAGCGATCCGTATTCGCCGCCGCCGATCTGGGACGGCACGTCGTCGACAACGCGCGTGGTCACGAACAAGGTCAACGCGTATTCCGACAGTATCTGCAGCCTGGCCGGCCGCTACCGCTCGACGTTCCAGATTCAGAAGGAAGTCGATGAGATCACGAAGGACACGACGCGCACCGCGCGCGAGACGGTCCAGTACACCATCGCCAAGAGCCAGTCCTGGGCGTCCAGCGTGCAGACGACCAAGCTGGTGACGCAGACGACCCAGCACACGATGCAGTACGTGCTCGAGAAGCATCGGCCGACAAAGGTGCAGTACCAGATCGTCGAGTCGCAGGATCAGACGACCAAGGTCACCGAGCAGTACCAGCTGCAGACGACGCAGCGCGCCGCCCAGACCTTCCAGACCCGCCGGGTGCAGACGCAAACCTGGCGCACCGACGAGCAGTGGACGACGGCCAAGGAGCAGTACGTGTCCTCGACGACCCAGTACGTGCTCCAGAAGGACCAGTACCGGATGGGACGCGTGCAGGTCATCAAGCACCAATACCAGACCATCGCCTACGACCACTCCGACGAGCACGGCGATGCCATTCCCGGCGCCTGCGTCGCGAGCCCTGGCAACTATCCGATCGAGTGCCGGCAGACGGAGGTCTTCCCGGCGCAGTACGTCGATCCCGGCGATTGCGTCCAGGACCTCGCCGGTGCTTTTCCTAGCTTCGTGAAGACGACCTGCACGCCGGGCCCGTCCTCGCTCGCCTACGGCCCAGTGGCCACGTGCGCACCCGGCATCACCAACAGCGGCGCGCCGAACTTCATCGTCACGACCTGCGACCTGGTGAACATCGACCCGGCCGCAGCGTTCAACGGCACATGCGTCACGGGCGCGACGCAGACCGCCGCTCCCGACTACTTCGTCGTCACCTGCACCCGGCCGGCGGCGAACAACATCTCCACGCCGGTGGTGCCCTGCGGCGTCGGCTCCAGCTCGAGCGGCGCGCCGGACTGGATCACGACGAGTTGCGCGAAGCCGGTCGGCCCGAACAACCAGCCGGCCACGCCGTCCCTGGCTTGCGCCGTGGGTTCGACGACCGACGGCCAGCAGGTCACGACCACGTGCGCGAAGGTTCTCGACACCTCCGGCTTCGCTGCCGCATGCGTCGCGGACGCCGGAGTCCTCCCGCCCTACATCAAGACGACATGCACGCCGTCGGTGCTTGCCAACGATCCGATCGACAGCGCGTCCTGCTCGCCTGGCGCGACGGGCGGTCCGGCCTTCATCGTCACCACTTGTCCGAAGGCACCGGCCGGTCCGTACGTCGCGGTGACGCCGGTCGCGGCGTGCGTCGACGGCTCGTCGTCGGGAATCCCCGACTACTACGAGACGACCTGCACGAATCCGCCGGCCAACAATCAGACCGTGTTCACGACAGCAGCGGCCTGCGGCCCGATCGGCATCACGCCCGCCGTGGGGCCGCCCTGGATCACCACGGATTGCGAGACGCCGGCCGGCGCGAACAACCAGACGACGTTCTCGGACCCGGCGCTCTGCATCGCCGATCCCGGCGCTGTGTTCCCCTACCTCAGGGTGACCTGTACGCCAGCCGTGCTCATGCCGCCCACGGTCGTCGATCCGAGCACCTGCCCCGTGGGCAACAGCGTCGGCGTCGGGCCCGGATTCGTGGTCACGCATTGCACCCAGCAGGCTGCTGCGGGCCCTCAGGCGTGCGGAGACGTGCCGACCGCGCCCGACTGGATCGTCACCGTCTGCGGCGGTGCCACCGACTTTGAAGCCGTCGTCAGCTGCGTGCCCGGGCCCGTCGCCCCGTACGCACCCTACGACTCGATCGTCTGCACGCAGAACCCGGTGGCCTCGTTCGTCGCAGCCTGTGTGGAGTCGCCGCATCCGCCGGTCGGGCCGAACTTCATCGACGTCACCTGCGACGCGCCGGTCACCCTCTTCAATGCGCCGGTCGATCCGGCGACGTGCGCCGCCGGCACGACCTTGCCGCCCAACGTCCAGATCACGACCTGCACGACGGTTCCAGCCGGCCTGTACGCCGTGCCTGGGCCCGCGCCTGCGCCTTGCGTGAGTGGCATGGACGGCGGATTCATCGTCACGACCTGCTCGAATCCGGTCGGCCCCAACAATCAGCCGCCGACGGCGTCGGCGCCCTGCGCCGAAGGCTCGGTCACCGACGGTGCCCAGGTGACGACGACGTGCGCCAAGAGCGATGTCACCGACTACGTCCCGACGGCGCTGTGCTTCAACGTGGCGCAGGTGGGCTCCGGCCCGTCCGTCACCTGCACCACGACGCCGACGCTGGGCGTGCTCGACAGCGGCTGCGCTGTCGGCCACGTCGACGGCGCGCCGTTCTTCGACACGACCACCGCCTGCACGACGAACATCGTCCAGCCAAGGGCCAACGCCGCAAATTGCGCCGCAGGCGCAGGCCCCGGCCCCGGCCAGGTCACCTTGTGCAATGAAGTGCCGCTCGATGTGCTCGTCTCCGACGCGGGGTGCGTCGACGGCACCGACGTCAACGGTATACGCACCCAGTGCTCGGTCATCAACGCCGACGGCCACAAGTACTTCGTCACGGAGACCGACACGGTCACGACGACGCCTTACAGCGGCGCGATCCCGACCGGCCCGGGCGTCACGGTGACGACGGTTTCTGCAGCGACGCCGGTCGACAACGTCTGCTATCCGGGGCCGCAGGTGTTCGCGGCTCAGCCGCCGGTCACGATCGCCGGCTGCGTCGCCTGGCCGTGCACGGTCGACACGATCGGTCCGGCGGTGAGCGAGAACTCGCTCGCCGACGTCGCCCAGTACTACTACAGGACGGATCTGCGCCCCGGGGCGCCGCTGAGCGACAAGAACCGCGTCATTCCGGTCGACCCGACCGATCCCGAAGCCGACAACGCCACCCATCAGCACATGACGACGTTCGTCGTCGCGCTCGGCGTGTCGGGTACGTTGAACTTCCGGCCGGACTACCGCAGCCACGCGACAGTGGTCGGTGACTTCGCCGACATCCGAACGACGGCCAAGCGCTGGCCGCAGTGGCCGGACCCGTCGCTCGACTACACGGACTCCGACAACTACAACAACAAGAAGGCGATCGACGACTACTGGCACACCGCCGTCAACGGGCGGGGGCTGTACTTCAGCGCCGACAATCCGACGTCGGTGATCAACGGCCTCGGCGATGCGTTGTTCGGCACGGATGGCGCGGGAGGCTCCGGCTCGGCCGACACGGTGTCGACGCTGCAGCCCACGTCGGGCAACAACTTCGTCTATTCCACGAGCTACGTGCCAGGCCCCTGGTACGGCGACATCTCCGCCTTCCAGATCGATCCGTCGTCGGGAATCGTCAGCGGCAATCCCCTGAACGCCAACAAGCCCTACTGGAGCGCCAAGGACCTGCTCGACGCAAAGGTCACGGACTTCTGCGACGACCGCAAGATCTTCGTGATCCACAACCGGACGTCGCTTTCCGACTTCACCTGGAACACCAAGAAGTGCCCCGGCGCAGTGGGCCCCGGCGTCGCGGCTGCGGACGGACTCGACGCGACCGAGAAGGGCTTCTTCAGCCCGCTCAACGTGTCGCTGCTGAGCCAGTTCCCGTTCATGACCGACGGCGTCGGCGGCACGCCGCTGCAGCAGCAGGAAGCCCAGCTGCCCGGCAAGCTCGTCAACTTCCTCCGTGGCCAGCGCGGCAACGAGTCGTTCAGTGTCGGCTCGTTGACCAACCTCTACAGGAAGCGCAAGAGCGTGCTCGGCGACATCGTCGACTCGCAGGCGGTCTACGTGCAGGCTCCCTTCGCGGACTATGCCGAGAACGGGTACAACGCATGGAAGAGCAATCCGGCCCAGGCGAGCCGGACGCCGATGCTCTACGTCGGCGCGAACGACGGCATGCTGCATGCGTTCTACGCCACGCAGGACCTCCTGAACCCGCTCGCGGGGACGGAAGCCTGGGCGGTCATCCCGAGCGCCGTGCTGCCGAACCTGTACAAGCTCGCCGACTCCGCGTATGCACGCGGCCAGCACGAGTTCCTCGTCGACGGCACGCCGGTGGTGGGCGACGCCTTCATCGGCGGCGCGTGGAAGACGATGCTCGTCGGTGGACTCAACGCCGGCGGCAAGGGCTACTACGCGCTCGACGTCACGACCGCGGGCGCCTTGCCCGGAGCTCTATGGGAGTTCAAGCAGGACAACGCGGTCTGCCCGGCGAACTCGGCTGCAGCGGTGGGCAACACCTCCGACTGCAATCTGGGCCTCACCTTCGGCAAGCCGCTCATCACGAAGCTGAACAACACCTGGGTCGTGATGGTCACGTCGGGCTACAACAACGTCAACGGCGCGCCGAACGGATTCGACGGCGTCGGCTTCCTGTATGTCCTCGACGCGCAGACCGGGGCGATCATCCACAAGATCGCGACGAGCGGCGGCAATGCCGGAACGCCCAGCGGGCTGGCGCAGGTCAACAACTTCGTCGACAACGCGCAGATCGACAACAGCACCTTGTACGTATACGGCGGCGACCTGCTCGGCCAGATGTGGCGCTTCGACTTCATGCCCGGCCCGGCGGCGACGCTGCTGGGAACAGCCAGGGACAAGGTCAATGCCATCGAGCCGATCACGGTGCGCCCGGAGCTTGCCGAGCTGAACGGCAAGCCGTTCCTGCTCTTCGGCACCGGCCGTCTGCTCGGGCAGAGCGACGTCACCGATGTCCAGGTGCAATCGGTCTACGGCTTCACCGATCCGCTGATCGGCGCAGGGCCGATCTATGCGGATCCGATCCGCAACTCGCTGCGCAAGATCGCGCTGACGAGTGCGGTCGCCGCCGCGGGCGCGACGCGCACGACCAGTTGTGCCTCCGATTGCGGTCTCCCGGCGGGCTGGGTGCTCGATCTCGACGAGGCGGGCGAGCGGGTCAACGTCGAGATGCATCTGGTCCTGGGCGCCCTGGTCTTCACGAGCAACGTGCCCAAGCTGATCCCTTGTGATGTCGGCGGACATTCCTGGTTCACCCAGGTCGACTTCCGCACGGGCGGTCCTGTCTCCACCGTCGACCCGACGATCATCACGTCGAGCTACCTCTCCGATGCGATCAACGTGGGCTTCAACACGCTGCAGCTCCTGCCGCCGGCCGGAAGCTTCAACCCGCGCTATGTCGGCATGACCCGCGACAGCCGTGGTCGCACCTTCAACAGGGACATCAGCCCGCCGCCTCCGCCGGCGCAGGGCAGGCGGACCAGCTGGCGCGAAATTACCCAATAGGGACGGCGCGGGAGAACCTCGGGACCCAGCGCCCGTGTTCTGGACGCCGAGGAGGGCGTGGGCGCCGGGTCCCACGCCCCGCATGCCTCGCATCATGGGCGCGGTCGCTGCGGCGATCGCGCTGCACGCGGCGGCGCTGATTCTCCGGCCCGGTGTCTCGGGCGGGCGGTTGTCTGCAGCATCGGCTCCGTCCTTTCTGGCTGTCCGGATCCTGCATCCGGCCTCAAGCGAAACTGCCGCGACCGATCCGGCGGCGTCGACGATGCCCGACTCGGTGCCCGTGCCGTCGATTGCGACCGCGACTCAACCGCGGGAGAGCCCCCCGCCGAAGCCCCTGGCTCGAGCGGTCGCCGAAGCCGATGGTCTGCGCGAGCGCAAGGAAGAGCGTCCGGCACGCAGCGCGAGAGCCCGAGCCGATGCCGCAGCGCCAGCAAGCGACGCCCTTTCCGCTGCGCCTGACTACGCCTTCGGCACGCAGCTCGACCCCGGGCCGCGGCCACTGGACGAGATCGATCCCGAATATCCGGACACGGTGCGCCTGCGATCGGGAACGGTCGTGCTGCGCCTTCTCATTAGCGAAACCGGGCACGTCGACGAGGCGGCCGTGGTCCGCGCCGACCCGCCCGGCGTGTTCGAGCAGGCGGCGATCGAAGCGTTCGCCCGAGCTCGCTTCGCCCCCGGAATGGCCGGGGGTCGCCCGGTGAAGAGCCAGATCCGGATCGAGGTGGAATTCATGCCCATCAATCGGGGCGCGCGCACCTCCGGCCGCAGCTACTGAGTACGCCCCGGCCGGCTCGGGATTGCTGCGCTGCGGTATTCTTCACCCTCGTGCGCAGACGAGGGACACGCCGTGGCTGAGATCGACAACGAACGGGTCGCGTCGCGCGCCGAGGTGGACCTCGCCTGCGCCCGCGGACTCTATGCGCCCGGCCAGGAGCACGATGCCTGCGGCGTCGGATTCGTCGCCCACATCGCCGGCCGGAAATCGCATGCGATCGTCCAGCAGGGCCTGAAGATCCTCGAGAACCTGAACCACCGCGGCGCGGTCGGTGCCGATCCGCTGATGGGTGACGGCGCCGGCATCCTGATCCAGATCCCGGACGAATTCTTCCGCGCCGAGATGGCCGCGCAGGGCGTTACCCTGCCTGCGCCGGGCGAGTACGGCGTCGGCATGGTGTTCCTGCCGAAGGAGCATGCCTCGCGGCTGGCCTGCACGCAGGAGCTCGAGCGCGCGGTGCGGGCCGAAGGGCAGGTCGTGCTCGGCTGGCGCGACGTGCCGGTCGACGCCGAGATGCCGATGTCGCCCACGGTGCGCGCCAAGGAACCGGTGCTGCGCCAGATCTTCATCGGTCGCGGTCCCGACGTGATCGTGCCCGACGCGCTCGAGCGCAAGCTCTACGTGATCAGGAAGACCGCCTCGAGCGCCATCCAGGCGCTCAAGCTCACGCACAGCCGCGAGTACTACGTGCCGAGCATGAGTTGCCGCACGATCATCTACAAGGGCCTGCTCCTCGCCGACCAGGTCGGCAAGTACTACAAGGATCTGGCCGACGCCCGCTGCATCTCCGCGCTCGCGCTCGTGCACCAGCGCTTCTCGACCAACACCTTTCCAGAGTGGCCGCTCGCCCATCCGTACCGGATGGTCGCCCACAACGGCGAGATCAACACCGTCAAGGGGAACTTCAACTGGATGCGGGCACGCGAGGGCGTGATGAAGTCGCCGGTGCTCGGCGCCGACCTGCACAAGCTCTATCCGATCACGTTCGAGGGGCAGAGCGACACCGCGACCTTCGACAACGCGCTCGAGCTGCTGACGATGAGCGGCTATTCGCTCGCCCACGCCGTGATGATGATGATTCCCGAGGCCTGGGAGCAGCACCCGGAGATGGAGCCGCGCCGGCGCGCCTTCTACGAATACCACGCGGCGATGATGGAGCCGTGGGACGGCCCGGCGGCGATGGTCTTCACCGACGGCCGCCAGATCGGCGCGACACTCGACCGCAACGGCCTTCGTCCGGCCCGCTACATCGTCACCGACGACGGCCTCGTCGTCATGGCCTCGGAGACGGGCGTGCTGCCAATGATCGCGGAGAACCGGATCGTCAAGAAGTGGCGGCTGCAGCCGGGAAAGATGTTCCTGATCGACTTCGACCAGGGCCGCATCGTCGACGACGAGGAGCTGAAGAACCAGTTCGCGTCGGCGCGGCCGTACCGGCAGTGGGTCGACAGCGTGCGCATCAAGCTCGACGAACTGCCCGCGAGCGCCGAATCGGCGATCTTCGCCGAGAGCCTTCTCGATCGCCAGCAGGCCTTCGGATACACCCAGGAAGACATCAAGTTCCTGATGAGCCCGATGGCGCAGGCAGGCGAGGAAGGCATCGGCTCGATGGGCAACGACTCGCCCCTGGCCGTGCTCTCCGATCGCAACAAGCCGCTCTACAACTACTTCAAGCAGCTCTTCGCACAGGTCACCAACCCGCCGATCGATCCGATCCGCGAGGCGATCGTGATGTCGCTGGTGTCATTCATCGGCCCGAAGCCCGACCTGCTCGACATCAACGCGGTCAACCCGCCGATGCGGCTCGAGGTGTCGCAGCCGATCCTCGACTTCGCCGACATGGCGCGGCTGCGGGCGATCGCGACGCATACCGGCTCGAAGTTCAAGAGCTATGAGCTCGACATCACCTATCCGCTCGCCTGGAGTGCCGAAGGCATCGAGGCCAAGCTGGCGTCGATGTGCGCGGAGAGCGTCGACGCGATCAGGAGCGGCCACAACATCCTGATCCTGAGCGACCGGCGCCTGGGCCGCGAGCACGTCGCGCTGCCCGCCCCGCTGGCGCTCTCGGCCGTGCACCAGCACCTCGTGCGCGAGGGCCTGCGCACGACCGCCGGCCTGGTCGTCGAGACCGGCTCGGCGCGCGAAGTCCATCACTTCGCCGTCCTCGCGGGCTACGGCGCCGAGGCCGTGCATCCGTACCTCGCGCTCGAGACGCTCGCAGCGCTGGGCAAGGATCTGCCGAGCGACCTGGGCACCGACAAGGCCGTCTACAACTACATCAAGGCGATCGGCAAGGGTCTGTCGAAGATCATGTCGAAGATGGGCGTGTCGACCTACATGTCGTACTGCGGCGCGCAGCTCTTCGAGGCGATCGGCCTGGAGAAGGCGCTCGTCGACAAGTATTTCCGCGGCACCGCGAGCCAGGTCGGGGGGATCGACATCTTCGGCGTTGCCGAAGAGGCGATCCGCATGCACCGCGCCGCCTTCGGCGACGACCCGGTGCTCGACGACATGCTCGACGCCGGCGGCGAATACGCGTGGCGGGTGCGCGGCGAAGAGCACATGTGGACGCCCGATGCGATCGCCAAGCTGCAGCACGGCGTGCGCTCGAACCGCTTCGAGACCTACCAGGAATACGCCAAGCTCATCAACGACCAAAGCCGTCGCCACATGACGCTGCGCGGCCTCTTCGATTTCGTGATCGATCCGACGAAATCGATCCCGATCGAGGAGGTCGAGCCGGCGTCGGAGATCGTCAAGCGCTTCTCCACCGGCGCGATGTCGCTCGGCTCGATCTCCACCGAGGCGCACGCGACGCTCGCCGTCGCCATGAACCGGATCGGCGGCAAGTCGAACACGGGCGAAGGCGGCGAGGACCCGGCACGCTACCGCGCCGAGATGAAGGGCGAGTCCATCGCAGATGGAACGCATTTCAGCGACATCATCGGCAAGGGCGACATCATCGTCGACTACCCGCTGCAGGCCGGCGACTCGCTGCGCTCGAAGATCAAGCAGGTGGCCTCGGGCCGGTTCGGCGTCACGGCCGAGTACCTCGTCTCGGCCGACCAGATCCAGATCAAGATGGCGCAAGGCGCCAAGCCCGGCGAAGGCGGCCAGCTGCCGGGCGGCAAGGTGAGCGAGTACATCGGCAGGCTTCGCTACTCGGTGCCCGGCGTCGGCCTGATCTCGCCGCCGCCGCATCACGACATCTATTCGATCGAGGATCTCGCGCAGCTGATCCACGACCTGAAGAACGCGAACCAGAGGGCGAGCATCAGCGTCAAGCTCGTCTCCGAAGTCGGTGTCGGCACGATCACCGCGGGGGTCGCCAAGGCGAAGGCCGACCATGTCGTCATCGCCGGCCACGATGGCGGCACGGGCGCATCGCCTTGGAGCTCGATCAAGCACGCGGGCACGCCGTGGGAGCTCGGCCTGGCGGAAGCGCAGCAGACGCTGGTGCTCAACCGCCTGCGTGGTCGCATCCGGGTCCAGGCCGACGGCCAGATGAAGACCGGCCGCGACGTCGTCGTCGGCGCGCTCATCGGCGCCGACGAGTTCGGCTTCGCGACGGCGCCGCTGGTTGCCGAAGGCTGCATCATGATGAGGAAGTGCCACCTCAACACCTGCCCCGTGGGCGTGGCGACGCAGGACCCGGTGCTGCGGGCGAAGTTCGCCGGCCGTCCCGAGCACGTCGTCAACTTCTTCTTCTTCGTCGCCGAGGAGGCGCGCGCGATCATGGCGCAGCTCGGCATGCGCACCTTCGACGAGCTGATCGGCCGGGTCGACCTGCTCGATGCGAAGAAGGGCATCGAGCACTGGAAGGCGCAAGGGCTCGACTTCAGCCGCCTGCTCCAGGCGCCCACGGCACCTGCCGAGGTGGCACGGCGCCAGGTCGACGTGCAGGACCATGGCCTGGCGAAGGCGCTCGACGTGCGGCTGATCGAGAAGTGCGCTCCGGCGCTCGAGCGCGGCGAGAAGGTGCAACTGCTCGAGACCGTGCGCAACGTCAACCGCAGCGTCGGGGCGATGCTGTCCGGCGAGCTGGTCCGGCGTCATCCGCAAGGTCTGCCCGACAACACGATCTTCATCCAGATGGAAGGCACCGGAGGCCAGAGCTTCGGCGCCTTCCTCGCGCAGGGCATCACGATCTACCTAATCGGCGACGCCAACGACTACACCGGCAAGGGCATGAGTGGCGGCCGCCTCGCGATCCGGCCGAGCATCGACTTCCGTGGCGACGCTACCGAGAACATCATCGTCGGCAACACGGTGCTCTATGGCGCGACGAGCGGCGAGGCGTTCCTGCGCGGCGTCGCCGGCGAGCGTTTCGCAGTGCGCCTCTCGGGTGCGACGGCGGTGGTCGAAGGCACGGGCGACCACGGCTGCGAGTACATGACCGGTGGCACCGTCGTCGTCCTGGGCAAGACCGGCCGCAACTTCGCGGCAGGCATGAGCGGCGGCATCGCCTACGTCTACGACGAGGACGGCCAGTTCGCGTCGCGTTGCAACACCTCGATGGTCTCGCTCGCGCGCGTCCTGCCGGCGGCCGAGCAGGAGCAGCAGGTCGAGCGCGCGGTGTGGCACCGCGAGCAGGCCGACGAGACGCTGCTGAAGGCGCTGGTCTCCGACCATCACCAGTGGACGGGCAGCCTGCGCGCCCGCGAGATCCTCGACCACTGGAGCGAGTCGCTGCCGAAGTTCGTGAAGGTCTTCCCGAACGAGTACAAGCGGGCGCTCGCCGAGATCAGCCTGAAGGCGATGACGGCGCTCGGCGAGATCCGCGCCACCACGGCCGCCGACGATGCGATCGCCAAGGCGCGAACGTCGGGGAAGACGGCCAAGATCATCAAGGTCGTCGCGCCCAAGTAACGCGGCGCCGTGCACAGGGCAAGAGGGCAGGGAATGGGCAACGTCACCGGCTTCATGGATTTCGAGCGCGTGGAGGAAAGCCACGAGCCGGCTCCGGCGCGGGTCAAGAACTACCGCGAGTTCGTCTTCACGCTGAAGGAAGACGAAGCCAAGGTGCAAAGCGCACGCTGCATGGACTGCGGCACGCCGTTCTGCAGCAGCGGCTGCCCGGTCAACAACATCATTCCCGACTTCAACGACCTGGTCTATCGCGCCGACTGGAAGACGGCGTTTTCGGTCCTGGACTCGACCAACAACTTTCCGGAGTTCACCGGCCGCGTGTGCCCGGCGCCTTGCGAGGAAGCATGCACGCTCAACATCAACGACACGCCGGTCGGCATCAAGTCGATCGAGCACGCGATCATCGATCGCGCATGGGCCGAAGGCTGGGTCGTGCCGCGCCCGGCCGCGGCGCGCTCCGGCAAGAGCGTGGCCGTCGTCGGATCCGGCCCGGCCGGCCTCGCGGCGGCGCAGCAGCTGGCGCGCGCGGGTCACGCGGTCACCGTCTTCGAGCGCAACGACGCCATCGGCGGGCTGCTTCGCTATGGCATTCCCGACTTCAAGATGGAGAAGTTGCACATCGACAGGCGCGTCGCGCAGATGGAAGCCGAAGGCGTGGTGTTCCGGACGGGTGTCCGCATCGGCCGGCCGGGTGAGGGCGAGGTCGTCACCGACTGGTCGGCGTCGACGATCAATGCCGACGAACTGATGGCGCAGTTCGATGCCGTCGTGCTCGCGGCGGGGTCGGAGCGCTCGCGCGATCTGCCTGTCCCGGGTCGCGACCTGCAGGGCGTGCACTACGCGATGGAGTTCCTGCCGCAGCAGAACAAGGTCAACGCCGGCAGCAAGGTCAAGGCACAGATCACCGCCGAGGGCAAGAACGTGATCGTGATCGGCGGCGGCGACACCGGCAGCGACTGCGTCGGCACGAGCAATCGCCAGGGCGCCAAGAGCGTGACCCAGTTCGAGCTGATGCCGATGCCGCCCGACCACGAGAACAAGCCGCTCGTCTGGCCCTACTGGCCGACCAAGCTGCGCACCTCGTCGAGCCACGAGGAAGGCTGCGAGCGCGAGTTCGCGATCGCCACCAAGGAGTTCGTCGGCGAAGGTGGCAAGGTGGTTGCCCTGAAGTCGGTGCGCGTGCAGTGGCAAGGTGGCAAGATGGTGGAAGTGGCCGACACCGAACAGACCCTTCCCGCCGACCTCGTGCTCCTCGCGATGGGATTCGTCAGCCCGCTCGCGAGCCTGCTCCAGGCGTTCGGCGTCGAGCGCGATGCGCGGGGCAACGCGAAGGCCAGCGTCGAGGCCGAAGGCGGCTACGCCACCAGCGTGCCGAAGGTGTTCGCGGCGGGCGATGTACGCCGCGGCCAGTCGCTCGTCGTCTGGGCGATCCGCGAAGGGCGCCAGGCCGCGCGCGCCGTCGACGAGATGCTGATGGGCCGCAGCGAGTTGCCTCGCTGAACCCATGACGGCTCCGCACGCGCCAGCCGCATCGTCGGGCCCCGGCTCCAGCGACCTTTTCGTCGACGTCGAGCACGTCGTGTTCGGCTACGACGGCGGCCGAACCATCCTCAACGACGTCTCGCTCGGCTTCGGCCGGGGCAAGGTGACGGCGATCCTCGGCGGCTCGGGCTGCGGCAAGACGACGCTGCTCAGGCTCATCGGCGGTGTCTATCCGGTCAACGGCGGCGCTGTCCGTGTCGACGGCCAGAACGTCGATCCGCGCGATCCCGAAAAGCTCTTCGCGCTGCGCCGTCGGCTCGGCATGCTGTTCCAGTTCGGCGCACTGTTCACCGACCTCTCGGTCTTCGACAATGTCGCCTTTCCGCTGCGCGAGCACACCGATCTCGACGAGACGATGGTCCGCGACATCGTCCTCATGAAGCTCAACGCCGTCGGCCTGCGCGGGGCGGCCTCGCTGCGCATCTCCGACCTCTCGGGCGGCATGGCTCGCCGCGTCGCGCTGGCGCGGGCCATCGCGCTCGACCCGGAACTCATCATGTACGACGAGCCGTTCGCCGGCCTCGATCCGATCTCGATGGGGATCGCCGCCAACCTGATCCGAACGCTCAACGACACCACCGGCGCGACCGCCATTCTCGTGTCGCACGATGTCCAGCAGTGCTTCAAGATCTGCGACTACGCCTACCTGATGTCGTCGCAGGGCAAGGTGGTGGCGCACGGCAAGCCGCAGGAGCTCAACGCCTCGGAGGATCCCGAGGTGCGCCAGTTCCTGCGCGGCGAACCGGACGGGCCGGTGCGCTTCCACTACCCGGCGAAGCCGCTCGCCGAAGACTTCGGGATCGGCACGCAATGACCGACTTCGTTTCCGGCGTCGGTCGGCGCTCGATCGAGTTCCTTCGCGTGCTCGGCCACTACGCGACCTTCTTCGCCGACGTCCTGCGCGCCTGCCCGGCGGCGCTGCGACGACCGTATCTGATCGTGGCCCAGATCCACGCCATCGGCAACCGCTCGCTGGTCATCATCCTGGCCTCGGGCCTGGCGGTCGGCTTCGTCCTGGCGCTGCAGATGTACTACGCGCTCGTCACCTACGGCGCATCCGAGTCGCTCGGCCTGATCGTCAACCTCTCGCTCACGCGCGAACTCGGGCCTGTCGTCACGGCGCTGCTCTTCGCGGGACGCGCCGGGACTTCGCTCACCGCCGAGATCGGCCTCATGAAGGCGGGCGAACAGCTCGCCGCGATGGACATGATGGCGGTCGACCCCAAGAGCCGGGTGCTTGCGCCGCGCTTCATCGCCGGGATCATCTCGATGCCGATCCTGGCGGTCCTGTTCTCCTCGATCGGCATCCTCGGCGCCTATGTCGTCGCCGTGCTCCTGATCGGCGTCGACGCAGGCAACTTCTGGTCGATCATGCAATCGGGCGTCGACGTCCGGCGCGACATCGGCAACGGCGTCGTCAAGAGCATCGTCTTCGGGGTGATCTGCACCTTCGTCGCGCTGTACCAGGGCTACGAGGCCGAGGCGACGCCCGAAGGCGTTGCCCACGGCACCACCCGAACCGTCGTCATCGCTTCGCTCGGCGTCCTCGTGATGGACTTCGTCCTGACCGCGATGATGTTCTCGACGCCTTAGCCGCGGCGACCGCCACCTTCAGTAACATCGCGCAGAACCGGAATTTCGACCCATGGGCAAGAAAACCGTAGAGACACTGGTCGGCATCTTCGTGCTGCTCGGCTTCGCGGGCCTCGTCTTCCTCGCGCTCAAGGCCGCCAATCTCGGCACCTTCAGCAGCGGCGGTGACACCTACGCGGTGACGGCGTACTTCGACAACATCGGCGCCCTCAAGGTCCGGGCTCCGGTGCGCAGCGCGGGCGTCACGGTGGGCCGTGTGACCGGGATCAAGCTCGATCCGAAGCTCTACCAGGGCGTCGTCCAGCTCGCGATCCAGCGCGACGCGCAGTTCCCCAGCGACTCTTCGCTGCGCATCCTCACCTCGGGCCTGCTGGGCGATCAATACGTCGGCGTCGAGCCGGGCGCTTCCGACAAGATGTGGGTCGCCGGCGACACGATCAAGCAGACCCAATCGGCGGTGGTGCTGGAGAGCCTGATCAGCCAGTTTCTTTTCAGCAAGGCGGCCGACGCAGGCACGGCGCCGACCAACGGGCCCACGCCCGCACCTGCCGGCGCCGGAGGAGGGAAAAAATGAAGTCGTCGCCACGACGCAGTCGCCTGGTGCCGCTCATCCTCGTCGCCGCGACGATGACGGTCGTCGGCTGCACGACGATTCGCGAGAGTCGGGGCGGCCCCGGCCAGCGTCTCGATCCTTGGGAGAAGTGGAACCGCAAGGTCTTCAACTTCAACGAGGAGGTCGACCGGGCGGTGCTCCGGCCCGTGGCGACCACCTACGTCGACATCGTCCCGCAGCCGGTCCGGCGCGGCGTCGGCAACTTCTTCGGCAACTTCGCCGACGCCTGGTCGGCGATCAACAGCATGCTTCAGGGCAAGTTCGCGCTCGGCTTCGAGGACGCGACCCGAGTCGGCACCAATACGCTCTTCGGGCTCTTCGGCATCCTCGATGTCGCGAGCGAGATGGGGCTCGACCGCCACCACGAGGACTTCGGCCAGACCCTCGGGCACTATGGTGTCGGCGTTGGCGCGTACGTCGTCTTGCCCGTCCTCGGCCCGTCGACCGTGCGCGATGCGGCAGCCCTGCCGATCGACCGGCTTGCCTCGCCGCCGGCTTTCTTCAACGGCACCAAGACCCAGGTGTCGCTCACGGTGCTCCAGATCGTGAACACGCGCGCCCGGCTTCTCGGCGCGACCTCGGTCATCGACGAGATCTCGCTCGACAAGTACACCTTCGTGCGCGACGCCTATCTGCAGCGTCGGCGCAGTCTTTTCTTCGATGACGACGCGCCGGACCTGCCGCCTGCACCCGAGGCGGCGGCGTCGTCGGCCGCGGCCGGCGCAACAAATCTCGCGACGCCGGTGCCGCCATCGGCGGCGTCCGCGCCCGCGCACTCGGGGTCGGCGCCGAGCTAGACAGTGTGAACCGCCCGGCTGCTCGCGCGTTGAGAACAATGGCGGGCTGTCCCCGCAGCGAGCAGGGTTCCCCGATTTCGGCGACCCTGCCGACCTTTCCCCTCAGAGGAACCACGATGCTCATCAAAAGAACGATCGCTTGGCTCGCGGCCGCCGCCACCCTGTCCTTCGCTGCTGTTGGCGCCCTGGCCCAGGCCAAGGCTCCCGACGCGTTGATCAAGGAAGTCTCGTCCGGGGTGCTCGACGCCTTGAAGGCCGACAAGTCGATCAAGTCGGGAGACATCAACAAGGTCATCGCGCTCGTCGACCAGAAGGTCCTGCCCTACGTCAACTTCCAGCGCATGACGTCCTCGGCGGTCGGCCGCTACTGGAGGCAGGCGACGCCGGACCAGCAGACCCGCCTGCAGAACGAGTTCAAGCTGCTCCTGGTGAGAACCTACTCGGGCGCGCTGGCGCAGGTGAGCAGCGAGCAGACCGTCGAGCTGAAGCCCATGCGCGCGGCGCCCACCGATCCGGAGGTCGTGGTGCGCACCGAGATCCGCGGCAAGGGCGATCCGATCCAGCTCGACTACCGGCTCGAGAAGTCCGGCGACGGCTGGAAGATCTACGACGTCAACGTCCTGGGCGTGTGGCTGGTCGAGAACTATCGCAACAGCTTCGCGCAGGAGATCGGCGCCAACGGCATCGAAGGACTGATCGGCAAGCTCGCCGAGCGCAACAAGTCAGCAGGCGCCAAGAGCTGATGCTGCTGCTGCCGGCGACCCTCACCTCGCGCGAGGCCCGCGACACGCTGCGCATGCTCAAGCAGGCGCTGCAGAGCGAGGGCAGCGAAGGGCCCGTGTCCGTCGAGGCCGGGCCGCTTCAGTCGCTCGACTCGTCGGCGCTTGCCGTGCTGCTGGAGATCGAACGACTCGCGGTCGCCTGGGGGCGCGCCTTCGTCGTGCGCGGCGTTCCGCCCAAGCTCGCAGCGCTGGCCAAGCTCTACGGAGTCGATGTCCTGCTGCTCAAGCCCGAAGGCACTGCAGGCGCGGCGCCCGCCGCCGCGCCAGGCTGACGACGCTCAGCGCAGGCCGGCCACGTAGTCGGCCACGGCCTTGATCTCGCGGTCCTTGAGTTCGGCGGCAACACCGGTCATCGCCGGGTTGTTGTGGCGAGCACCGCCGCGAAACGCGACCAGTTGCGCCTCGACGTAGTCGGAATGCTGGCCGGCCAGCCGCGGGTATTGGGCGGGAATGCCGGCGCCGCCCGGGCCATGGCAGCCGGCGCAGGCAGGCACCCGGCGATCGGCGATGCCGCCGCGATAGATCTTTTCACCGAGCATGGCCAGGTCGCGGTTCTTGGCGAAGCCGGGCTTCGCCTGCTTGCTCGCATAGAACGCGGCGACGTTCTTCATGTCGGCCTCGCTTAGCGCCGAGGCCATGCCGCGCATGATCGCGTTCTCGCGCTCGCCGGACTTGAACTCGGTCAGCTGCTTGACCAGGTACGCGGGATGCTGGCCCTGCAGGATCGGATTGGCGGCGATCCCGCGGGAGCCGTCGTTGGTGTGACAGGCGACGCAGACATTGTTCGAGATCGTCGCACCCTTGGCCGGATCGACCGCAGCGGCAGCGGGCTCCGCGCCACGAGCAGCGACTCCGGTGAGGGCCATCGCGAGCAGGCAGAGCAATCGAGGAACGGGCTTCATGGGTCGCGCAACTTCTCTCGTGCCAAAGCCGGCGATTTTACAATGAGCGCTTTTCGACGATTGCGAGCACCTTCATGCCGACTTCTGCGGCCCCTCCGGAAGCGGCGCAAGACGCTGCCGCCGCCGTGCGTGTGGCACTCGCCTGGACCCACACCGCCCGCTTTCTCACGACGGCGAGCGCGCTCTCGCAACTGCCGGTTTCCGAGCTGCCCGAGATCGCCTTCGTCGGTCGATCCAATGCCGGCAAGTCGACCGCGATCAATGTCCTGACGCAGCAAAAGCGCCTCGCGTTCGCCTCGAAGACGCCGGGCCGCACGCAGCACATCAACCTCTTCGAGCTGGGCCCCAAGCTCGCACCGGATGCCCTGTTCGCCGATCTCCCCGGCTACGGCTACGCGGCGGTCGAGCGCAACGCCAAGTTGCGCTGGCAGCAGGTGATGGCCGAGTACCTCGATGTCCGTCGCAGCCTGGGCGCGATCGTCATCCTGATCGATTCGCGGCTCGGCTTCACCGACATCGACAGGAAGCTTCTCGAGTTCGTGTCGCCGCGCGTGGCGAACGGCTCGGTGAGGCTCCTCGCCCTCCTCACCAAGGTCGACAAGCTCAATCGGCGCGACGCGGCGGTCGCCCTGGCCGCGGCGGCCGATGTCCTGGGCAGCGTCACCACCGAAGAGAGCGTCGTTTCGTTGACGCCGTTCTCCTCGCTCAGCCGCGCGGGCGTCGACGATGCCGCGCGGGTTCTCTTCGACTGGGTGCACGGAGCGGCGAAATGATCGAGAGCTGCAGCGTGGCCGTGGGCCGGGATATCGAGCTCAGCTGCCGTGTCGCAGGTCGGCCCGGCGATCCGGTGCTCGTCTTTCTGCACGGCTTTCCCGAGGCGGCTTTCGTCTGGGACGAACTGCTGGAGCACTTCTGCGACCGCTATCGCTGCGTCGCGCCCAACCTGCGAGGCTTCGAGCGGTCGTCGTCGCCTGCCGACGTCGCCCAGTACCGCGTCAAGCACCTCGTCGCCGACATCGCCGGTCTGATCGAATCGCTCGGCGCCCCGATCGAGGCACTCGTCGCGCACGATTGGGGCGGTGCGCTGGCCTGGAACCTGGCGGCGCAGCGGCCCGATCTGCTCAAGCGCCTGGTGATCGTCAACTCGCCCCATCCGGCGACCTTCCTGCGCGAGCTGCAGACCCGTCCTTCGCAGCAGTCCGCGAGCGCGTACATGAATTTCCTGAGCCGACCCGACGCACCGGCGATGCTCGGCGCGAACGATTTCGCGCGCCTCTGGCCCTTCTTCACCAACATGGGCGCGACCGACCTGGCCAGGGAAGGCGGAGGCTGGCTCACCGACGCGGTGCGCGACCGCTATCGCGCGGTCTGGTCGATGGGGCTGGCGGGCGGCTGCAACTACTACCGAGCCTCGCCCTTGCGGCCGCCGCTCTCGGCCGACGACGCGGTGATGAAGCTCGTGTTCGAGCCGGCGTCCGTCACCGTGCGCGTGCCGACGCTCGTGATCTGGGCCGAGGAAGACATCGCCCTGCCGGCTTCCCTGCTCGACGGCCTGGAGGACTTCGTTCCCGAGATGCGGCTCGTCCGCGTGCCTGGCGCAAGCCACTGGATCATCCACGAGCGCCCGGCGCTGATCGAGGCCGAGATCGAGCGCGAGCTCGCGCGCTGACGAGCGATCAGCTTTCGGGTTGCCCCGGCACCGGCAGGTCGCGCATCATCCTGTCGGCGGCGCGCTCGACCAGCGGCTTGGGTTCGATCGACTGCACCAGACCCGCCGAGCCGAGCCGCTCGAGCGCTCGTCCGGTGATCGAGTGAGGGTGTGCCGGCGATTCGCCGGCGAACAGGAAGAAGAGGCCGCGGTCGCTGCGCCAGAGCAGTTGCACGCGGCTCCAGCGGCGTTGCAGGAAGATGCGGTGGCGGTCGCCGACGCGCATCGATTCGATCCGCCTGCCGTTGTCGTCCTCGCCGCGGTCGGCGCCGGTCGGCAGGTGCTCGGCAGGCACCGTTTCCATCGAAGACAGGTCGATCACCGAATCGCTGAAGGTGCGCGCGGGCGGCGTTTCGGCAACCACCTCGTCGCGCATGCGCTGGACGATCTCCTCGGGCGTGAGCGCGCCTGCGGCGGGGCGCGTTCCCGGGCGAAGCGCCTCGGTGTGAATCGTCATCAGCTCGTCGAGAACGGCGTGACGCTCGGCCGGCGGCACGTGGACCGACTCCATCCCCGCGCGCAGGCGTTGCAGCAGCCCCGGGAGCAGGCCGATCAGGCGCTGCCGGCTCTGTGGATGGTCGGGAATCTTGAGGCTCCAGAGCAGGTCGTCGGCGGTCTTCAGCGCTGCGAGCGCCCGCTCCGACTGCTCGCCGTGGCGCAGCATGTCGGCGGCGATCACCTGGGCCCAGGTGCCCGTGACGAAGCGGCGGATCGCGGGCGTCTTGCGCAGGTTCACCATCGAATCGGTCAGACGCAGGGTCAGATGCTGCTGCAGCACCTCGCGGCGTTCGGCCAGCTTCAACGCTTCGACCGCCGGCTGCGCCTCGCGAAGCTGGCCCTGCAGCTGCTCCGACAGGAACACGTCGAGGCGATTGAGGCCACGCCTGAACAGGGCGGCGTCGGGGGCCGCCGCGCCAGCCATCTCCTCGGCCACGGCCGCGCTGAAGGCCAGGAAGGCGGACAGTCGCGGGTCCTCGATGCGCGAGTACGCGACGCTCGTCGCGCCGATGCGATCGAGCACGCGCCACACCGGGTGGTCGAAGGAGTCGAGCGTGGCGCTGTCGGCGAGGCACAGGCGCAGTGCGGCGACCTGCATCCGCGAGAGCAGGGGACGGAACGGGCCGGGCAGGGCGGAGTCCGAAAGCATCGATTCGAAGAGACGCGTGACGAGCTCGATCACCTGCCGATCGATCGGGGCGCCGGCACTCGCGACCAGCGCCGATCGATGCTGCTCGAGGCGCCGTGAAGACGAGCTGCCGCCCGCGCCCGAAGCCTCCATCGGCGGATGGCGGAGCAACTCGTCGAGGCGCATCAGTGCCTGTTCGAGCTCGGGACTGCGGCGGGCCGTGCCGTCGCCTCGAGAGGTCGAGAGACCGGCGCTCGATGGTGCGCTCGACGCTGCACCGGGGGCCGCAGCCGGCGCCTGCGGCATGCTCGCCAGCAACGCGCCGAGGGCACCAGGCCGAACCGGCTCCGGCCCGGGACGGCTTATCCCGGAGCCCGAAGGCAGAACCACCGTGCGATAGACGCCGGGCTCGACGCCCTGCGCCTCGAGGCGCGACGAGGCCGCGGCAGACGCGTTCTTCAGCAGTCCGGCGGCCACGCCAGCCGAGGTGCGCAGGATGAGCGCACGGTGCGCCTGTGAGCCGACGACGACGCACGCGGCGTCCCACAGCGCCGTGGCGTACACCAGCGGCCGGAACGGGTTGGATTCGGCCGTGACGTGGAGCTGCCCGACCAGCGTCGACGTGAACATCTGCAGCTCGCGCAGCTCCCATTCGGCGGTGCTGTCGATGAGCTGCATGGCCCGCGAGATCTCGATGTCGACCTCGACACGCGACTCGTCCATGAGCTCGAGGCTGTCGAGCGGGGAGACGGGCTCGTCGGACGAGGGATCCGCGCGTCGGGCCAGGTCCTCGGCAACCTGCTTCTTCAGCGACTCGACGAAGGCACTCTCGTACTGCGGCGTGCGCTGGCGCAGGCTCGCCATCACGTCGGCGTGCTCCATTCGCTCGGCGCCGCTGGCGGCGTCGTTCGCCGGGCCGAGGAGCTGGACCGTGCCGGCGACGACGCGCGAGACCAGGGCCGGCGCGAGGGCCAGCTCGTCCTTGACGAAGCGCTGGAAGAGCGGAGCGATCGGCATTCAGCCTGGCCTGGGTGACGCTTGGATTATCCCGCGACACCGGGCAGAGGCCGTGTGCAACGGTTCGCGCGAGCACATGAAAAAGGGCTGCCGAGGCAGCCCTTTTCACGATCGGATCACGGGGATCCGGCCGGGTCCTACATGTCCATCCCGCCCATGCCACCCATGCCACCCATGCCGCCGCCCATGCCACCGCCGCCGCCGCCGCCGGACTCATCCTTCGGCGCCTCGGAGATCATCGCTTCGGTCGTCAGCATCAGCGAGGCGACCGAGGCTGCGTTCTGCAAGGCAGTGCGCGTGACCTTGGTCGGGTCGAGGATGCCCATCTCGATCATGTCGCCGTACTGGCCGTTCTGCGCATTGAAGCCGTAGTTGCCCTTGCCGCCGAGAACGGCAGCAACCACCACGCTCGGCTCGTCGCCGGCGTTCTGGACGATGATGCGGATCGGCTCTTCGATGGCGCGCAGGATCAGCTTGATGCCGGCTTCCTGATCGGCGTTGTCGCCCTTGATCGTGCCGACCGTCTGCTTGGCACGCAGGAGTGCCACGCCGCCGCCGGCGACGATGCCTTCTTCCACCGCCGCACGCGTCGCGTGCAGGGCGTCTTCGACACGCGCCTTCTTCTCTTTCATCTCGGTCTCGGTCGCAGCCCCGACCTTGATCAGCGCCACGCCGCCGGCCAGCTTGGCCACGCGCTCCTGGAGCTTTTCCTTGTCGTAGTCGCTCGTCGCTTCCTCGATCTGGACGCGCACCTGCTTGACGCGCGCCTCGATGTCGGCCGCGGCGCCGGCGCCGTCGATGATGGTCGTGTTTTCCTTGGCGACTTCGACGCGCTTGGCCTGGCCGAGGTCGGCCAGCTGCACCTTCTCGAGCGTCAGGCCGACTTCCTCGGCGATCACCTTGCCGCCCGTCAGGATGGCGATGTCCTCGAGCATGGCCTTGCGACGGTCGCCGAAGCCCGGCGCCTTGACGGCGACGACCTTGAGGATGCCGCGCAGCGTGTTGACCACGAGGGTCGCGAGCGCTTCGCCTTC